>NZ_JBHXTM010000067.1:31788-37379 GCF_042677325.1 Streptomyces sp. NPDC127117 | reverse complement strand
ACCGTCACCAGGAGGACTTGGTGACCCCCGGCAGAAATCCGGCATGGGCCTGCTCGCGCATACGGATCCGGGAGAGCCCGAACTTCCGCAGGTGACCGCGGGGCCGTCCGTCCACACTGTCCCGGTTGCGTACCCGGGTCGCACTGGCGTCGCGCGGCATGCGACGGAGCTCGTCCAAGGCGGCGCGGCGTTCGGCATCCGTGCTGGACGGGCGGCGGACGATCTCCTTCAACTCGGCGCGGCGGGCCGCGTACCGCTCGACGGTCGCCCTGCGCTGCTCGTTCTTCACGATCTTGCTCTTCCTGGCCATCAGACCTTCCCTCCACGGGCCCGGATGCGGGCGAGCTGCTTCGATCCCGATGCTGTCGACGGTCCGGATCGCCCTGGCGGCGAGCGTCAGCCGGACGTACCGGCCCTCGCTCGGCAACCAGTACCTCTTGCGCTGGATGTTGGGGTCGAAGCGGCGCGAGGTGCGCCGGTGCGAGTGGGAGATGTTGTTGCCGAAGCCCGGCCGGGCGCCGGTCAGTTGGCAGTGGGCCGACATGGCGCTACCTGCTCTCCGCGGCGAACCACTTGTTGGAAATGGAAATCATTGCCATATAGTAGCCATGGCACGCAACGAACTACGCCCCGTCGTCAAGCTCCGCTCCACCGCGGGGACCGGCTACACCTACGCCACCCGCAAGAACCGCCGCAGCGACCCCGAGCGCATGGTCCTGCGCAAGTACGACCCGGTCGCCCGCAGGCACATCGCCTTCCGCGAAGAGCGCTGACCCTCCCCCACCCGATCCAGAAGGACACCGCCATGAAGACCGGAATCCACCCCGCTCACGGCCCCGTCGCCTTCCGCGACAAGGCGGCCGGCGCCGCCTTCCGGGCGAGGGAGGCGGTCGGCGCCGCCTTCCTCACCCGCTCCACCGCGACCGGTTCGAAGGCGGTCGAGCGGGAGAACGGCAACACCCACCCCGTCGTCGATGTCGAGATCTCCTCCGCGAGCCACCCTTTCCGCACGGGCACGGCACGAGTGCCGGACACCGCGGGCCGCGTCGAGCGGTTCGAGCGCCGCTACGGCCGAAGCGGGGCGAAGTGATGCGGTACAGCGGCCGGTTGCCCGTCGTGATCGTCGGCGGGCTCCACTCCGACGCACGCAAGGAGGCCGTGGACCGGCTGCTGCACACCGTCCCCGGCAGCGTCGCGCTCCACCACGATCTGTCGAAGGCCGCCGAGGGGACCGTACGGCGCCTCGTCCGCGACGCGTCGGGGGAGCTGTCCTACGGGCAGGCCCCGCTCGTCGACGACTGCGCCTGCTGCGCGTTGCGCGAGGACCTGGTGCCGGAGCTGGAACGGCTGGCCGCCGACGGACGGACCCGGCTCGCCGTGGTCGAACTGTGGGACTCCGTGGAACCGAGGGCGATGGCCGAGGCCGTCGTCGCGCACGGCGGCGAAGCCCTCGAACTCACCGGTGTGATGACGGCCGTCGACCCGGCTCTCGTGATGCCCTGCCTCGGCAACGGCGACGATCTGGCCGACGCGGGGCTCGCGGCGGCCGCCACGGACCGGCGGACGGTCGGCGACACCTGGGCGCGGCAGCTGGAGTACGCGCCGGTGCTCGTCGTCGTCGACGGCGGACCGGCCCACGACGAGGACCGTGCGCTGCTCTCGCAGCTCCACCCGACGGCCCGTCAGGTGTCGGTCGGTTCCGGGGAGCTGGGCCGGCTCGCCTTCGCGGGCTTCGACGTGGAGTCGGCGGCCGCGGCCCAGCACCCCGCGTGCGCGCTGCTGCCGCAGGACGCGGACGAGGCGGGGGTCGCCACCCTCGTCTGGCACCACCACCGCCCGTTCCATCCCGGGCGGCTCTTCCAGGCGCTGGAGGAGCTGTGCTGTGCGGCCGCGCGCAGCCGGGGCCGCTTCTGGCTCGCCGACCGCCCCGACACCCTGCTGGCCTGGGACGCCGCCGGTGGTGCGCTCTGCGTGGAGAGCGCGGGACCGTGGCTGGCCTCGCTGCCGGACGCGGCGTGGGACCTGGTGCCTCCGGTCCGCAGGGCGGCGGCCGCCCTCGACTGGCATCCCGAGCACGGCGACCGCTGCCAGCACCTCGTCTTCACCTCCCCCGGCCTCGACCGGGACGGGCTGGCCCGGCTCCTGGAGTCCTGTCTGCTCACCGACGCCGAGTACGCCGCGGGCCCCGAGGCGTGGAGACGGCTCCCGGCCCCCTTCGACTCGTTCCTCGACCCGGTCGACTGACTCCCGCAGACCGTGGAACTCCCGCTCCGGCAGAGGAGGATCGCTGCCCGGTCCCGCCCGGGGATCAGCCCCGTGCCTCCAGCACCTCTTCGAACTCCGCGTACGCGTGCGCGTCGAACAGCACGAACCGCACCTCCGTCACGGGCGGCGCGGCCACCTCCAGGACCGTGCGCACGGCGATGCGCGCGCCGTCGTCCATGGGCCAGCCGTAGATCCCGGTCGAGATGGCCGGGAAGGCGACGGTGCGCGCCCCCAACTCCGAGGCCACCCGCAGCGATTCGCGGTAACAGGAGGCCAGCAGAGCCGAGCGGTCCTCGGAGCTGCTCCAGACCGGGCCCACGGTCTCAAGCACTGGCCCACAGTTCACGCAGCCAGTGCTACTGCCCGAGTCCCCATGTCGAGAGGGAACGTGGCGACCTCCCCTGCGTAAGTCTTCAACTCCGCCGCGCGACCGTCCGAGGCGATGACAACCGAGACGATGTCGGGCGCGGGCCGGCCGTGAGATCCGTCGAAGCGAACCTCGGTCAGCTGCAGAGGAGCCGGGAAAGCTTCGCCATACTCAAATCTCACCCCACCCACGCCGACATAGACCTTGCCCCCCAACTGATCAACTTTTCGCGCCGCTCAACTGGTGTCGCAGCGTCCCACCAGTCGGCGTACGTCAGCGCCGGGCACTGACATCGCATGCCTGGACATCCGTCGAGATGAGCCTGAACATCCACCCATCGCTTCACAGGCTTGGCGTCCGATGCTCTGGTCAGAGCCTCGCGTTCCGTTGCTACCTCGCCAAGATGGGCGGTGTACTTCACGGCCGACAGGCGATCTGCCTTGAACTTGGACTCAAGCTGCGTCATGCGGCCATCGAGGATCGCGACCCGTATCGCCTTCGAATCGTCCGCAACCGTCTCCTGTTCTTGAACTGAGAGATGGCCGACCTGGAATCTGGTGGGTACGGGGCGCGGTGAGGTCATGAGTGCGGCCCGGCAGGGCGGGCGAGATCCACAGCAGCTCGCCGGTCGGATCGGTGAGGACCTGGACGTTCACGCCGTGCCGGCGGTGCTTGGCCGAGTAGTCCGCCCGGCTGTCGCCGACGCGGTCGCACTCGGCGAGGGTTCCGTCCAGCAGGACGAAGTCCGGATCGTGCTCGCGCAGCGTCTTGAGCAGGCCGGGGGCTCGTTCGGCGAACAGGCCGGTCACGCTGGTGACGTGGGTGTGGACGGTGCCGACGGATATCCCGAACCCGGCCGCGATCCGGGTGAGGGTGTCGTGGCGGCGCAGGTACACCCGAGCGACGAGCGCGCGCTGGTGCGGCGGAAGTTTGCAGCGGCGGTCCCCCTCGCGGGTGACGACGAGCATGGTGACCCGCTCGACCAGGGCGTGAGGGAGGTCGAGTGCGGCAGGATAGGGAACCAACAGCACTCCTGTGCCGGTGGGTTGAGACGTCGAACACCTCCCTCAACGGCACGGGGGCTTTGTGCGTTGCGGCCCTCACCTCGACCTGACCGGCGTCACCCGATCAGTGGCCACGCTGAAAGCACTCACTCGTCGAGGACGTAGCGGACGTGCCGGCTGCCGAAGTAACCGCGCACGATGTGGGGCCGGCGTTGCCGGCGGTGGAAGAACCGGCGGGTCTCGGCGGCGAGTTCGGCCCGGTCACTGTCCCGGTGGGTGTGGGGCAGGCTGCGTTTGAGGTCGGCGTTGACCAGCTCGTCATCAACAGCCGAGTCTTCGCGGGGTGTCGGGCGGCGAATCGTACGAAGCCACGGACGGCAGACCTTTAAAATCCGAACCCGATACCCCCTCGCTCATTCCGATCAACGGCTCTGAGGAGGACTGCGCCAATCAGGACATCGCGTTCCCCAGAAGGTATTGCACTGTCATGTGGGCGTCGGACTGTGCGCGCCGAAGAAGGCGAAAATATGCGCTCAGGAAATCGGTCGAATCGGCGAACCGATCCCAACCATCGGCACGCACGGATATCGTATCCACGAAGCCGTGTTCGACATAGTCGAATACGGCATGGCTATTGACAGGCGGGGCCTGGATATCTGGGGTTTTCCAGACCTCAACGTCGATGGAATCCCCTATGCCGTCGGGTACGGTTGAGCGGCTGGACTGGTAATTAAAATAGCAGAACGAGTTCAGTTCGTCGCATTTCAGTGTTGCGGAGACATCTCTCTCCATGTTTTCGTACGCTGTCGGATCGTAAAGGGTATGCGTATATCCGATGATCGCCGAGCGAGAAGCAGTGCGCACGAAATCAAGGATGGAAGAGGTCGGTTCAACGTGGATCGGGATCAGGGCAGTGAAGCAGTTGGGAGCGGCATAGGTCGTCCCAGGCAATGGGCTCGGGCGCGCGAACATCGAGCGGATTAGACCATGCGTTGACCCGCGGTCGAAGGCTTCGAGGAGGCCAAACAGGGCGAGAGCGACGCTCGCTCGCGCAACGCCTGCGGAGGCGGCGATGTCGCTCAGGGCGGTCGAGATGCGTCCCGAAGTAAGTGATTGTGCCCCGGCGCCAACGCGTGGAGATCGACGGAAGTAGGTATCCGACGGCGCGGAGCGGAGCGTCCGCTCCAAGTACGCGAGCGCACGATCACTACGGCTGATCAGAGCCGAACTCCCCTCAAGCGCTTGGACATCGAGCGGCTGGGCTGCGGGGGGGAGGGTTGCGAGATCATGTCCCTTGCAGAAGAACTCGAAATCCCGCTTGAGTGCGGCGGCACCAGCCGCGTCCGTACTCATTCGCGAGACTACCAATGCTGCGACCCACGTGTCATCCTCCGTGGGCAGGAGCTCGAGCTGAACCGGCGGCCGCTCGGCAAAGTCGAATCGATCTACAAGTGATCTCGGTGCGTCGGCTGGGTTCAGGCCACCGCGCCTGCCGATTGTGGCGTCACGCCGAATAATGCATGGGATCGCATACGATCTCAATACGTTTTGAACCACGTACTCGTCCGGGTTAAGGAAGTTGGTCGGGGCAAGCCGGCGAACGTCATAGGTGGTTCGGAGCACGCCGTGGCGCGTCAAGAGGGACTGCACCGCGGATAGCGTTCGATCGTTGCCAGGAGTGTGCATCTCTCCAGGGAGCCGGATCACCATCTTATTGCGCTGATGCTCCCTTGAGTTCTTGGCCTCGTAGTTGAAGTACCCCGATTGCCCCCACGCCAGAGGCCCCGGCCCCGAGCCGTGACCCTCGACTGGCAATGTGAACGTCTCGTTCAATCGTGACCTTTCGGTGAGAGAGCTTCGGCGTGCTCCAGTCTGGGATTGCGCCGTACTGGCGTGCTCTCGGTGCTTGGGATCGGCGGCCGGCGGATGCCGCGCGGTCGGTTGTGGCCAGGCAT
>NZ_JBHXTM010000067.1:0-31689 GCF_042677325.1 Streptomyces sp. NPDC127117 | reverse complement strand
TTTCTCGTCGTCGACCGGATCGCCCAACGACCGGGCTGCGGAGGGCTGTTGGTGTTCAACCGTCACGCCCGACGAACCCACAGTAGCGACGAACGGGCACCGGGAACACCTGAAGCAGGGGCTTGATCTGACTGCCATGTCCACCGTAGAGTCTGCGGAAAGCGTTTTCCCTCCAGGGCGGTGATCCCTTCAGTGAGGGAGCGTCGGCGCACTCCTGTCAGGCATTGCACCGTACTGACGTGCTCTCGGCGCTTGGGATCGACGGTCGACGGATGCCGCGCGGTCGGTTGTGGCCAGGCATTTCTCGTCGTCGACCGGATCGCCCAACGACCGGGCTGCGGAGGGCTGTTGGTGTTCAACCGTCACGCCCGACGAACCCACAGTAGCGACGAACGAGTCCCGGGAGCACCTGAAGCAGGGGCTTGATCTGACTGTCATGTCCACCGTATTTTCTGGGAAAGCGTTTTCCGAAGTGCGTAAATGTGATGCGCACCGCAGGGAAGTCCTCGAGCGTGAAATGCGAGCTCTGCTTGCCGAATATGAGCTCGACTCCTGGGTGATGGCCGGAAATCGAAAGTACGACGCTGCGCTCTCCCGTACCCGGATTGATGTGCCGATCGAGTGGACGAATTTGCAGGGGAGCCGGCAGTGGGCTGTGCACGTTATCCACAGTCGGTTTCTGCTGGGCAGTTACGAGGTCGACGTACACGCGCGACCGATTCGATTGTTCGGGTACGCCCGCGAGGACGGTCGCTTCGCCGTGGTCGCGGCAATCTCGCATCTGTTCGCCGATGGCGCTGGCTTGAAGGGATTCGCCCGAGCTCTCTCAAGCCGGATGGAACCTCGGACGACGCCGGTCCGCGTCGCCGCCCTCTCGGATGTGCTCGCGGCGCAGGACGAGATCCGAAGTCGGCAGCCACGGCAAGTTGAGTTCGTGTCCGACCAATTCGCGACCTACTACGAGACCTTTGACTGGGACCGTCTTGGCGTGCGCGAGACGGGCGAGCTGGTTTTCCGGCCCAAGGACGGTGACATCCTTGCGCTTCGCCGCTCGATGACCGCTGTCGGGGACGTGCTAGCCGCACTCGGCGCGGCATGGAGGCACTGCATCCTGGCGGCATCGGACTCGAAGATTCCCATGACGGTTCTCCATCGACACCCCAGCCCAACTCCGGCCAGACCATACATGGGGCCAGGTGACATCAACGTCGTGCTCGACGCTCCAGACCCTCGGACGGATAGGGCCGGAGCCGGAGCGAACGTCTGGCGCTACCTGATATCCCAGACACGGTTGCTCGACACCGATCCACCGCCAGAGATCGGTTCACCGAGATGGAACCTCGAACAGGACCGCTACAGCCGAACCTTGCGGCTTAACGTCCGAGCCAACGTCTCGGAACTGGCTAGAGACCCGGGGACCAGCAGATTCATCGTCCGATCGACGAGGACAGCGGAACGGAAGAGAGCGTTCGCAGATGTCGCGTTCACTAGGCGTGTCCTAAAAGTGAGATGGGACATCCCGCGAACTGCAGAGGCACACACCCACCAGGACACGTTCGGGCAGCTGACCCTCTCAGCACTGCTGGCTGCCGACGGTGAGGCAAAGTCATGAGCGACTTCACCGGAACTGCCGAAGTCGTCGATGCGGCGACCGGCGATCGAGCGTCATGGGCCGAGCTCATGTGTGCGGCGAGCAATCGTCTCGCCGAATGGCGCCGTGCGGACGCGGGCGGCGCGCTCACCATAGCGGTGACACCGCGACGTGGCATGTCGGGCATCGTCGACTTACTGGCTGCCTACCAGCACGATGGCCACGCCGCGATCGTGCCGGCCCAATACTTTGCGCCGCCATCCAACGGGCGGGGCGCGCGGATGAGCACAGCAACCTCGGCCACCACCATCTCCGTGCAGAACGGCGAATCGAGAAAACCTCTCCATGAACTGCCTTTCACCACACTCACATCGCAGTTGCCCGGAAGACGACTGTTCGCAGCCAGCGGTGGCAGCACTGGGACGCAACGGGTCGGCGAGGTCCCAGTGGGGAAGCTTGACCCGCTGCCGACTGCGTATCGAATGACCGGTCTCGGACGCAACTCCCTCATGTACGTGGGCGGGCCGTGGTCCCATTCGGCGTTCGTCTGGGCCTTCTATTCCGCGCTCGAGTCAGAGAGCTCGGTGATCGTCACCAGCCGGTTTCGACCACGCCAAGTCGCGAGCGCACTCGACGACCTGGGCGCGGTTTGGGCGCTGTTCCCACCAACCGAGTTCCATGCCCTCGCTTCTGTTATCCGGCAGGACGCATGGAGCCCCCGGAGCCTTCGAGCAGTGGTGACGACGGGTGGGCGGACGCGTCCAGCGGCGCGAGAGGACTGGTACGGCGCGATGGCACCTGACCGTGTGTTCGACATGTTCGCTACCACTGAGGGAATAGGTGTGCTTCTTGCCAATGGAGAGGAACAGCGAGACCGCCCGGGTACGTCGGGTCGCCCGGTCTGGGCCAAAGTACAGGTCCGAGACAGCCTGAACCGAGTCCTCGGTTGTCCAGGCGAGACCGGCGAGCTCTTCATGAGATCGCTCTCCCGAGCCGCTACAGAGGTCGCGCACTTCAAAAGCGCCGGAGATTTAGCCCAGGTCGATAAGGACGGCTACGTGTTCCTGATGGGGAGATCCGACGACGAGGTCGTGATCGAGGGGCAGAACGTGAACCTGCACGCACTCGCGCGGGCGATCGAGCGCGCCACGAACGTAGATGAAGCGGTCGTCCTTGAGATCTCACATCCTGACGGACGGAGCCCACGCCTGGGTGTCGTAGTCGTCGGCGATGAAACGGACGCCGACGCGCTGCGGCGCCGAGCGGCGCCGGTGATCGCCGAACAATTCGGTTCGCTGACCATCCCGCGGCGATGGATTGCTGTCCAGTCACTGCCCGCCACTCCGAACGGCAAGGTTGACCGGGGCCAGCTGAAGCGGCTGCTCGACAAGCCGAGAGTGCGAGGAAGCATGCGAGAGGAGCAATGATGGAGGTTCGGAGCACGTATGCGAAGGCGCTCGACGGGGCTGCGGTGGGAGAGTTGATCCGCGCGACCTGGAACGACGAGGGTCAGCGGTTGTCGAGCCCACTCCTCTTCGAAGATGTTGGGCACCGAGGAGCACCAAAGGAATGGTTGCCCCGGATCTGCGAGACGGCCGGGATCAGCACGGTCGAGTACGTCGGCGGCAACTCACCACGAACGAAGCTCGCCGACGCCGTCTACACCTCGACTGAGTATCCACAGAAGGAGACGTTGAGTCTGCATCAGGAGCTCTCCTACGAGACCCGTGTCCCAGAGGTGCTCGTGTTCATCTGCGTCACGGCCCCGTCCATCGGAGGGGAAACGTCTGTATGCGACGCCGGAGAGTTACTCTCCGGACTCCCCGACGACCTGACCGATCGCTTCGATGAGCTGGGCTTGCGGTATCGACAGCTCCTTCCCGCCGGCGAACGTCGTCCTGGGAGGACCTGGATGGCGCAGTTCCAAACGGAATCACGGTCCGAATGCGAGAGGCACCTCGATGGGCGATCGCTCCGATACCGGTGGGAGCCCGACGGATCCCTCCGGATTGAAAGGGATCGGCAAGCCATTCGTAATCATCCTCGTACTGGGCTGCCGCTTTGGTTCAACCAGGCTGATCAGTGGGACATTGGCATGAGCATGGATCGGCATCAGCTGTCCGTCTTCACGAGGTTCTTCGGGCCAGATGCCGCCCCTCACACTGTCACATATATGGACGGAACATCCATCGATATCGATGACCTTCGATTGATCAAGCAGACGGCAATACGTCTCTCGGAGAAGCCGCGCTGGGCGGTTGGCAACGTACTCGTCATCGACAATCGGCAACATATGCACGGCCGTATGCCGTTCGGGGGCAATCGGCGAATCCTCGTCAGTATGGGCGATTTTGGAGGCGCGGAGTGAAGAGCCTCAGATGGGATACGTTCACCGATCTCGTCGCACCATTCCTGGTGAGGCTGAGCGGGGATGCAGAACGGAACACGGATCTGGAGGAAGCCGGGTTGGAATCGCTATCGCTCGTCGAGCTCGTTGCAGAGATCGAGACCAAGTTTGAGGTGGAGTTCCCGGTTGAAATACTCAACTGGGGCACGTTTGCTACGGTGGGAACCCTCTTCGACACGACAGTGGCTCTACTGGGCGATGAGTAGTAGGAGGCGCATTCGTCCACAGTTCGAAGTGACGGATCAACGATTTGTTGAGCGCACCTCTATCATTTGCGTGAATATCGACGGAACCATGTGCAGCGTTGTGATGGGTGCGATGTCCAGTGAATCGGGCACGTCGCGATGGGAACAGCGCAGTTTCTGCGCCGAGTTGCTTCGAATAGCGCTGCGCTGTCAGGGAATCGCAGACCCGTCCACTGTTCGTGTCGAGCACGAAGCGAATGGTGCACCGGTGTTGTCGTCACCGGACATCGGATCCGTTTCGATTTCCCACGATGGGTACTGGGGAGCGGTCGCGGTTTCACCAGTCGATGGAAGGATCGGTGTTGACATTCAAGTGCCACGCAGGGTTTCACGGAAGTTGCTGCAGAGGTTCGCGCCGGACCTGGCGGAGCGAGCTGGAGACGAGAACGCTTACGTCGAGTTCGCGCGACGCTGGACCTCGCGTGAAGCGGTCGGAAAAGCCCTTGGCACCGGCCTTCGCAGTGAACTCCTGAGCGCAGTCCTTCCTGTTGCCCGCATCGGACGAGAATTTGGTGCCGAGTACGCGTCGCTCGGACGGTGGTCGTCTCCCGCCCTATCACTGGCTCACACGGACTAAGGAGGGCCGTTGCTCAGATCTGGACTCTTGATTGCTCGCTTCAGCTTCCAAGCCGCACCCTGGAGTTCGTCGCTCATCGCGATGTTCTCTCTGCTGTTCGCTTGCGTTCCGAGCGCCCAGGTGCTGCTCATGGCTTCGCTGTTGCAGCAGCTCAGCGCCGACCGCGTCGATCTCGGTTCCGCAGTGGTGACCTCAGCGCTGATCGTGATACTTGTCGGGCTGATCGGGCCGCTCCGATCGGTTCGCGACTTCACGGCGGAGATCGGGCAACTCGATACCGGCGCCGCCCTGCAGGGACGCCTTGCGGATCGAGTGTCGGTCCTGGCGCCCGCCGAGATCGCCGCTGAAGATCTCGCCTCCCAGATCGAGGGGCATAGCAGAGCCATCGTTGATCACATATCGCGAACATTCATAGACACCCTCCTGGCCGCGGAAGCGATTCTCGGCGCCGTAGGAATCGTGGTCACGTTGGCGAGGTACAGCTGGATCGCGAGCGTGCTCACCGCCTTGAGTATCGTGCCGACATTAGTAATCGGATTTTATGTCAGTAGAGTACAGAAGAGAATGTGGCTTAGTCTGGGTCGCATCTACCGGCGCGAGCGCTACATTCGCGAAACGCTGAGCAGCCGTTCCGCGCTCCTGGAGCTGACTGCGTTCGGGACGGTGGGCCGTATCGGCCAACTCGAGAAGGAAGCGCAAGCTCAAATCTGCGCTGTGAGGAAGGAGCCGATTCGTGCGGGACTGCGAGCGACTGGGCTTGCTGCAGGAGTGAACGCGATTCTGTTCGCATTGGCCATCTTCGCCGTTTTCTCGGATGCGGGCTTCGGGCCGACGGCGGTCGCCGCCGTGTACGGAGTGTTCGGTGCGGTGAACGCGGTCGCCCAGGGAGGTTCGCAGGTTGCATCGCTCGTCCAGTACGCCCCGACCGTCGACGCCCTCGTAGAATTCCTCGATCGGCCACAAGCGAAATCGTGTGCACCGGCCGAGTGGGAGAATTCGGAAATCAGCGAGATCGAACTGCGCAGCGTGAACGTTTCTTACGAGGCCGGCCGATTCGCGGTCCAGGGGGCGACGTTGAATGTCTCGCGCGGGGAGATGATCGCGATAGTTGGGAAGAACGGCGCGGGGAAGACAACCCTCCTTAACGCGTTGCTCGGGCTCGTACCAATAGCCGAAGGGACTGTACTCGCGAACGGCCGGCCAGTTCACCCGGCGGCGCAGGAATGGTGGTTGCGCGGCTTCAGCGTGATGGCACAGGACTATGGGAAGTATGAGGTCACCGTGGAGGATTCTGTGCGGCTGGGCCGTTCGGGGAGCGTTGACTCCGAATCGATCGACTCCGCTCTTCGCGCGGCGCGTGCAGCTGACTTTGTCGCGGCACTTCGTGATCGTGAGCAGACGCAACTCGGCGAGGCCTGGGGCGGATCGGGCCTGTCAGGTGGCCAATGGCAGCGTCTGGCGCTCGCGCGTGTCTATCTGCGCGACGCGAGTATTTGGATTCTGGACGAGCCGTCCTCCGCCATTGATGCCGAGACCGAGGTCGAACTGTTCGAAGAGCTTCGCCGAACGAGCGGGAGTCGCTCGACCATCATCGTGTCGCATCGAGCATGGACGCTCCGCCGGATGGATCGAATCTACGTCATGGACGAGGGACGAATCGTGGAGCAGGGCGGCTTCGAGGAACTCGTGCAGGAGAACGGTGCCTTCGCGCGTCTCTTTCGAGAGCAGACGCTGAGTCTGCCGTAAATCAAGATCGATCAGTTGGGGGTTCGAGTGGACAAACGAAGCGAACTATGTCAGGCGATCGAGGTGGTCTACGGGCGGGCCCTGAAGACGACGGACGATGTTTTCAGCCTAGGTGGATCATCTCTGCAGGCGGTGGATCTGGTGAGCCGGTTCGAAGCCGCGCTCGGGTTCCCTGTCGACGTCGAGCGACTCATCATGGCCGAGACCATCTCTGCGTTGATCGACGAACTCGTGACCAACGATCCCGAGAATTAACAGGAGAAAACACACCATGGTGTTCCGTGTTGCCTACACCCCCCTGCCTCCACTTGGCGCAGCAGTCGAGTACGAATACGGGAAGTTCTCATCGCCAGAGGAAGCGACTTTACAAGGCGTCACGAGAAGTTTCGAACTGTTCAACAGCCGAATCTACCCGGGAACCCATCGTGATGTCTGGCTACACGTACCCCCAGGGGTCGATACCACGTCGCCGCTAAATTACTGCGTTTTCCAGGACGGCTGGCTCTATCTGGATCCGCACGGACCGATACGCGCAGGAATCGTTCTGGATAACCTGCACACGCTCGGCCTCATCCCCCCGACAGTTGGCATCTTCGTCGACCCGGGCAAAGCAGTGCGCCCTCGCGACGTGGGAACGACAAAGCAGCGCAACATTGAGTACGACCCCTTCACACCTGCGTACGGCAACTTTCTGCGGAAAGAAGTGCTCCCAGCGGTCGCGGAGCACGTCTCGTTGACCAGTTCACCGATAGGCAACTTCATCTGTGGCGGCAGCAGCGGTGGCAACTGTGCATTCACAGCTGCTTGGTACCACCAAGATCTCTTCGAAGTTGCGATTTGCTTCGTGTCCAGTTTCGCACAGATGCCAGGAGGGAATCCCGTCCCCCGCGCACTGGACCTTCACGGCGCGCCGCCACGCCGCCTCCGGGTCTTCCAGCAGATCGCTCTTCGGGATCTCAACTGGGACAAGGCAGACGGCAACTGGGTCGCAGAGAACTTTCGAGTGGCGGCGGCGCTCCTGGAGCACGGCCACGATCTGCGTTGCGTGTTGGGAGACGGGGGGCACAGCCCAAATCATGGGGGTGTGTTGCTGCCGGACGCGTTGATGTGGGCGGCTGGGGCGGCCTGAACCGGCTCAGTGTTCGAGCCCATCGACATCCCACGCGCTCCGTCGGCGAGTAGTTGATCCTCGGCCATCGTCACCGAGCACATACATGTGAAGCGGGTGAAGAGAATGCAGCCAGGTTCCCCTTCTGGTGAGATCCGATCGCGAGGGGCTCTCCATCGAGCCGCTGTCGTAGCTCCGTCATCGGACCCTGTCGCGGCGCTAGCCGACTTGCTGCAATTGCCACGCGAGGGCGAGTGGCGTCGGGCCCTCGAGGACGGATCGCGCGCCCTCGTAGTCTGCCGTGCTGGACGTTCCCTGGACGAAGTCACCGCGGTTCTTTGGCTACTCGACGCCGGCGTGCCGATCGTGCTTGTCGACAGGCCAAACGGACGGCAGAGCGAGCATGCGATCGAGACACTCGACGCGACTCATGTCTTCGAAGGAGGCACGCTCCGCCGTCGACGTGAACGCCGCGCGGAATCGGTTCATCGGGACCGTATGGTATCGCTCCCGACGTCCGGGTCTTCCGGTCATCCGAAGTACGTCTCCCTGAGCGCCGAGAGTGTCATGGGGAATGCCGCCTCGGTGGCAACAACCCTCGGACTGGGCGACGACGACATCGGTGTGACGACGCTGTCGCCGGCATACTCGTACGGATTGTCGAATGTGCTCGCGCATGTGATTGCAGGCGGAACAATGCTGTGTGTCGACGATTCGATCGCGAGCGAGCGATTCTGGCAAAGGATTCGTGACGAAGCTACGACCAGCCTCGCGTTCGCGGCGAGCTCGGCGTCCCTGGTACTCACAGCGTTACGACGTTCCATGATGCCGCGAACGTTGCGGCGGGTCATGTTCGCAGGCGGAGGAGTCGACCGGCGTCTGGTGCCCGACCTCTATCGCGAGACCTCCCGGGTCGGTGTCTCCCTGCATCTGATGTACGGGCAAACGGAAGCGGGACCACGGATCACGATAAGCGCGCCTGATACCGAACGGACGGATTGGGGCACCGCCGGTGCAAGCATCCATGGCGTGCGCACTCGAGTGGTGAACTCAAGTGGCGGGGAACAACGGGCAGGCCGGGAGGGAGGGATTCAGGTCGCGAGCCCCTACATCATGGCGGGATATAGCCGCAGCGCAGACGACCTGACGTGCCCACGGGAGCGCATCCATTGGCTCGACACGGGAGATCGAGGTCGACAAGACGTCACAGGGCGACTGTGGGTCAGCGGTAGGGCAGGCGACGAGCGGAAGGTCTCCGGGTACCGGATCGACCTGGCAAACCTACGTGACGAGGCCGAGAGCATCTTCAGATACACCACGACGGCGCTCGCCAGCCCGAATTTGGTGACTGTGTGCCTGAAGACGGCGGATCGGATTCCACCCGACCACCCGCAGTTGGCCAACCTCGCTCAGCGCGTGAACCTACCGATTGAGCTCATCCGCATTGTCACGATTGAAGAATTCCCACGCAATTCTAGTGGGAAGGTGGACCGGGTTGGGCTTGCTGAACGCGCGGGACATGTAGCGCCTGAGATTGGGGAGGAAGATTGAACACGAACAGCCGGATACTGATGACAGCCGAGCCCTATGGTTTCGGCCCTTCGTCGAAGGCACTCGCCATCGCGCGAGAACTAGCTGAGGCCCACGCAGTGAGAGCCGACTTCACCGGACTCGGCACGTCGTACTCCACCGCACAACGGGAGACAGGTCTCTTCCAGTCCGTCTCCACGTCGGCGCGGTACGACGCCGAAGGGCTCGCTGAGGCGGTGCACGGATACGATCTGGTGATCTCAGTGATGGAGCCGTCACTCGCGCTCGCAGCGGCCGCCGAGGGCGTTCCGTGCCTCTATGTTGATTCGCTGTTTTGGATGTGGGACTGGCCCGACCGGTTCGCAGACGTCGACGGGCCAGACGAGTGGCTGATCCGCCGGATCACGGATGGTTCGCCGCTGCGCCGTCGTGACGCGCTGCGCGAGGCTATCAATCTCCCGATGCACGAGGCGCAGTACGTTGCGCATAGGGCAGCGACCCAGGTGTGTTACCAGCGGTACGGTGGCGGCTCGGAGCCGACACCTTCGAGATCGCGTCACGCTTGCGCGGCGAAATCCGTCGGAGCGATCGTCGACCGAGTTCCGGTGGCCGCACAACGCCGTGGTGATGCACCTGCAGTGGTGATCAGCGTGAGTGGACTCTCCAATGAACTAACTGAGCAGTCATGCGCAACTGGATGGGCACAGTCGGTCATCCACGTGATTGACGATGCAGCCCGGGGAACTGTTTTCGAGGGAACTGGAATTCGTGTTGGCGGAAACGCAGAGATCCTCGACACGTTGTCGGCCAGCAGCCACAGGTCCCTGGAGATCAAACCGTGGAGTAGCCATGGGGAGTTCATGCTCGACTTGAGTCGGGCTGCTGCGTTCGCTGCACCACCCGGCATCACCTCCATCGCGGAAGCATGGTCCGTCGGTGTGCCGTTCTTCGCGCTCCCCATTCAGCACTATGCACACGCGTCGATCTTGCGGCGTCTGCGGGGCGGCGACGCTGGGTCCTTCCCTGGACTCGATGTCGATGCCGTGCCGGTGGCCGGTGACCTTGCCGATATGACTGCGGCCGTGCTCAACTCCGTCATCTCAGACTTGCGCGGGGGAACACGCGCCCGCACGGCAGCCGTCGATCGCGTGCGAGACTTCTTGGCCAGCCTCGCAGAGAAGCGAACGACGTTCGTTGCGCGCCAGTCCGATCGGCTTTCTCAGCTGTTCGTAAGCGCGGAAGGAGCCTCAGAAGCGGCGAACGAAGCGCTGCGGCTTTGCTAAGGGCTTTCTCCTAAAGAGGTCGTTTTCGTCCGATGTTTCATCCCGAGATGGGATGTTCTGTGGTCTTCTTCGGGTCGCGCCAGGAGATGGTGTTCTCATGGGTGAGGCGGCGGGCCATGAGGTCGGTCATGGCAATGTGGATCACGGCTTCGGAGCGGGCGGGCAGGGTTTCGTAGTCGCGGGCCAGGCGGCGGTGGAGCATGAGCCATCCGTAGGTTCGCTCGACCGCCCACCGCTTCGGGATCGGGGTGAAGCCCCTGCTCCCAGGCTTGCGGGCGGTGATCTCCATATCGATGCCGAGGGTGGCGGCATGCTCGACGAGGTGCTGGCGGTATCCGCCGTCTACCCACACCTTGCGGATGCGCGGATGTTCGGCGGCGACCTGGTCGAGCAGCGCGGTGCCGGCAACAGAGTCCTGCACGCCGGCCGCGGTCACCAGCACGGCGAGGAGAAGGCCGAGCGTGTCGGTGACGATGCTTCGCTTCCTGCCGACGATCTAATGGGCGGCAGCTGGAGCTGCTGAAGGCCCATTCTCGTCGCCGGCCGCTGGCGTCAGCACAACGTCCACCGACGATCGGGGCCTTGGAGCCCTCAAAGAAGACTGACGTGTGCTGACGCTCGCAGTCGGCGACGAGAGCTGTCGCGTGATCACCGATGATGATCGTGGTCCAAGCCCCCTGCGGGGACTACCTCTTACGTGCTCGTGAGCCATCAGCTCCGGTTCAGACCGAGGGCCCCGCAGATCGCTGGGGTCATGAACGGCTAATCGGATGTCGGGCCGCGGAGCCCTTCCATTAGAGAGACGCATGCCCTGCACGGCTGTGACCAGCCACAACACGAGTCTGATGAGAAGGCGTGAGGCGAGTGAGAGCGTTCTGTGGCATCGACTGGGCCAGTGATCACCACGACATAGCCGTCGTCGACGAGACGGGTTCGCTGCTGGCCCGGGCTCGCATCGATGACACGGCGGAGGGGCTCGACCAGCTCCTTCGGATGCTCGCTGAGCTCGGCGATGGTCCGCAGGACCCAGTCCCGGTGGCCATTGAGACCTCCCGCGGTCTTCTGGTCGCCAGCCTGCGGGAGACAGGTCGTCCGGTCTACGCCATCAACCCGATGGCCGCCGCCCGGTACCGGGACCGGCACACGGTCTCCCGCAAGAAGTCCGACCACCTGGACGCCATGGTGCTGGCGAACATCCTTCGCACCGATGCCGCAGCTCACCGCACGCTTCCCGCCGACTCCGAAGTGGCCCAGTCCGTCGCGGTCCTCGCCCGTGCCCAGCAGGACGCCGTCTGGGATCGAACCCAGGCCGGCAACAAGCTGACCTCGCACCTGCGCGAGTACTTCCCCGGCTACCTGGCCGCCGTCGGCCTCCGACGCGAGGGGATCTATCACCCCATAGCCCGGGCTCTCCTGGCCGCGGCGCCCACCCCACGCCAGGCAGCCAAACTCAGCCGGACCCAGCTTCGGGCCGTGCTGAAGAAGGCCGGCCGCAAGAACACCATCGACAGGGAGGTCGAACGTCTGCACGGCGCACTCCGCGCTCCGCAGATGTGCCATCTCCCTCTGGTCGAGGAGGCCATGGGGCGACAGGCACTTGCGCTGCTTCGGCCGCTGGAGGCCGCATGCGTGAGCGCCGACGATCTCGCCGAAGCCGCAGTGCAGGCGTTCGAAGCTCATGCCGATGCCGAAATCATCACCAGCTTTCCCGGCTTGGGCCCGCTGAGCGGGGCTCGGGTTCTGGCCGAGATCGGCGACGACCGGACCCGGTTCACCGACGCAAGAGGTCTGAAGGCTTACGCGGGATCCGCCCCCGTCACCAGGGCCTCCGGCAAAAGCGTGTCCGTCGCGGCGCGCAAGGTCAAGAACCAGAGACTGGCCGGTGTCGGCTACATGTGGGCCTTCTCAGCGATGGCCCATTCGAACGGAGCACGGGCCCACTACGACCGCCGACGTAAAGCCGGAGACCGCCACACGGCAGCCCAGAGAAACCTCTTCAACCGGATGATCGACTGCCTTCACCACTGCCTGTCTCACCGCGTCCCATTCAACGAGACCGTGGCCTTCCCGACTTCTCAAGAGCCCCATCTTGCCCTTGCCGCTTGACGCGTTCTTCGCATCGGATGTCTTCTTGCCGGCGTCGATGCCCGGGCCGGTGGCGGGGACGCTGGTGGAGGTCTTGACGCTCTGGGCGTCGATCACGCAGGCCGTTGGCTCGGTGTCCCGGCCTTCCTTCTCTCGTAGAAGCTGCCGGAGCAGGCCGTTGAGCTGGGCGAACACGCCCTCGTCGGCCCATTTGGAGAAGTAGCCGCAGACGGTGTTCCAGTGCGGGAAGTCGTGCGGGAGGTACCGCCACTGGACCCCGGTGCGGTCCACGTACAAGATCGCGTCCATGATGTCGCGCAGGTCGTGCTCGGGCGGCCGGCCGAAAGCCAGGGCCCTGCCGCGGCGCTCGAAGCGCCACGCGGTCAGGACCGGCTCGATCAACTTCCAGCGGGCATCGGACAGATCACTCGGATACGGACGTCGCTTCGGCATGCTTCCGGCGTACCGCGCCGGACCGAGTGCGCCCAGGCGCACAGCGATGGCGACGGAAGCACCCGACCGCGGAGACCGGACATCCTGGGATGACACAGGAGCACGTAGCCTTCCGCCCCATCCGCAACTCCACCCGCCCCGCAGGCATCGACCGCCTCCACAACCTCGCCTGCACCGCACCCCAACACTCCGAGGATCCGCTAATAAGCGGGCAGTTCAGATAAAAACGACCTCTAAGACCGCCAGGGGGTTGTCCATGGAGAATGATCCCCTCATGGACAGAGTTGTTGATCTTGACGAGGCGGCTGCCGCTCTAGCTGAGCGGACTGCGGGCTGGACGTCGGCTGGGCTTGAAGTGGGCCCGGTGACCTGGAGGGGTGCAGACGCCCCCTGGCCTCAGCCACTGGAGACCGACAGAGATCGGGTTCGTGATCCGGACTCGGTTGGCATGGTTGTATCCGGTCCGGCGGAGGCTGTGCTGTCGGTTGTACTGTTCCGTGGTGGCTGGGCCGATGTGGACTTCGTCGCTGACCTCGACGACGCTGGTTGCCTGCCAGCCTCGGGAATTACCTCGCCGTCGAACTTCGTGACCCGAATGGATCAGTGGGTCACTCGTGTCTTTGGGAGCCTCGGCAGTGGTGAATGAGGGCCGCGCCGCCTTGGTGCACGTGGAACCAGGCGATCTCGGCCCTGAAATAACAGGCGTTCTCGGAACTCGTCTGCAGGCCACACGCCGCCCTGAACACCGATCGCCTCCCAACTTTCGTCCCCACCAGAGAAGCGTGATGACCCTCCCCAACTCGGACAACCGGCGTCCCGCGCAACGGAGTCCAGGGCAGGATGCCCCCTCATGGCTATAGCAGGCCCCCCATGGAACTCCACGCATCCCGCTGAATTTCGGGCGCCAGCGGCATGGACAAGGGTGCACTGCGTCAGTAGGACCGAGCAGGGGGCGGTCAGGTGGTTTCAGCGTCGAACCGGGTGACGGCTTTCTCGACGGCCTGGGCCTTGATGCGGGCAGTGGCGTCCCTGTACTCGTCTAATGTCACGGTCAAGGCGTCGACTCTGCCGTCGGGCGTGATGTAGGCGAACACGGCGGCGTCGGCGGGTGCGGACGTCGCCGCACGGCTTCCGGTCGAAGTCCCACGGCACCAGGGAGGCATCCGTCCAGGAGCCCGTCCGTGACACCGCAAACGGGGTGCTCTCGGCGGACCACTGCCACGATCCGGTCGGCCACCTCGCGCTGAGGTAGGGCGGCGAACCTCTTGAACCCTTGGACAAGCGGGCGCGTCCCGCAGTCTGGTCGGTGATCCGCCAGGCACTCGGGCGATACCGGTTGGCCTCGCCTCAGGTCGCGGTGGTCTCCTTGGTCCCTCGTAGGTCCGATCCTCCCATTCGGCGGTGCGGGATGTCCTGGGATTCTGTCAGTCACTGACCACCAGACCGGATGCGCTGCTTCACGTGTTTCTGGTGTTGTCGCGCTCCGTCCCCCACCGTGCCTGAAATGCCGTGCGGTTGAACTCGGATGTGGGGCGACCACAACCCCACTTCGGGCCCGCGCTCGGTGGGGTTGGTCCGCAGCATCGTAGGGCGGCGCCGCAACCCGCCTACCCGGTCGGTGAGCGTGTTGATGCAGTGGTCCAGGCCGAGACAGACGACGGCGTCGCCTTCAGCCAGATCTGCCGCCCGGAAGCCGAGCTCGGCATCCTCGACTGACCAGGAGCATCCTGAAGGCATGAACGCTGCTCCCACAGTCGTGCACCCACCGTCGCCGACCGGCGGACGGCGGGTCACCGTCCGTCAGGGCGGCCTCCTCGGCATTGCCCATCGCGACCACGATGCCGTGGAGTTCCTCCGGCGCGCCGGTCTGGAAGACACGGAGACGCTGCTCGATGATCCACACTGGGTGGAGTGGCGCGACGGAAGAGCGCACGAGTATGAAGCCGCATGAGGCGCCGAGGTACCTTACGTCGCCGGCCAGGGCCCGTAGCCAGCTGCAATGGCTGCGTCGCCCTTGAGATCGAGCCCCGTTCGAAGCCCCGCACGGGCCTGCGCACAGCCCACCCCGGCAGCAGGGCACGGCCGTCAAACCTCCCCAGAAGGCCCGACCATGATCGCTTTACAAGCCCGCAACCTGTACGGCCCCAGCCATTCCGCCATGGCCATCACGGCAGTCAGCCTAGCTTTCAAGCCAGTTGAGATGACCTCTTATCTGGGTGGGGCAGGGTAGCCGCTGCCCCTTGGGCTGGGCCGAGGCAGTGCTGAGCCGTAGCAGGCAACGCGTAGTGATCAGCAGCCGGTTGTGGAGTTTGTGTGGACCGGCCGCCGCCACACTCGTGATCACGTCGAGCAACGGGACTCTCCCCGGGGCCATGCCCATGAGGGCATCTCCGTCGAACGGCCACAGGGCCCACGACCGCCGTTCTGGCCAGTCACGGGCCCAGGGCCTGGGGACTCAGGATGGATCAACGCTCCAGACCGGGCCGACGGTGTGGACCACCCACCGCGCGTCGAGCGCTCCCGCGGTGGTGGCGACGGCCCGGCCGGTGCGCAGGCCCTTTCCGTACTGCGACGCGCGCAGCTCCCGGCACGCGGCGAGGATCTCCGGGCCGCCCCGGCGGTGGATCGCTCCGTCGACCCCGCCTCCGCCGAGCAGGGAGGAGTTCGCCGCGTTGACGATGACATCGGCGGACTGCCGGGTGATGTCGCCGCGGACCAGGGTGACGGTCACGCCCTCGGGTGTACGCATGCGGACCATCATGCCTCGTGCGGCTCTCAGGCCGCCCGCAGGCGCCGCCAGACCGCCTTCGCCGCGTGGTGGCCCGACATTCCGTGCACTCCGGGGCCGGGCGGGGTGGCGGAGGAGCAGAGGAACACCGCGGGGTGCGCCGTCGCGTACGGGACGCGGGCGAGCTTGGGGCGCAGCACCGTCTGGAGGCCCGCGAAGGCGCCGCAGGCGATGTCGCCGCCGACATAGTTGGCATTGCGCGCCGCGAGCTCGGGCGGTCCCGCCACAGCGCGGGCGAGCACCAGGTCGCGGAAGCCGGGGGCGAAGCGGTCCAGCTGCCGTTCGATGACGTCGGTGGCATCGCCCTCCCAGCCCGACGGAACGTGTCCGTACACCCAGAAGACGTGCCGGCCCTCGGGTGCGCGGGACGGGTCGACCAGGCTGGGCTGTGCGGTGATCAGGAACGGCACGCTGGGGTCGCGGCCGGTCACGGCCGCCGTCAGCGCGGCGTCGATCTCGCCGGCCGTGGGGCCGATGTGGACGGTGCCGGCCCGCCGGGCTTCCCCGGAGGTCCAGGGGACGGGGCCCGAGAGGGCGTAATCGATCTTGAAGCAGGACGCGCCGTACCGGTAGCCGCGGTAGGCGTGGCCCAGTCCGGCGATCCGGGCGAGGGCGGTCGGCGAGGTGTCGAAGATGTAGGCGCGGGCGGGCGGCAGCTCGTCCAGACGCTTGACCTCCGTGCCGGTACGGATCGCGCCGCCCTGTTCGCGTAGGTACGAGGCGAGGGCGTCGGAGATGGCCTGCGATCCGCCGCGCGGCACGGGCCAGCCCTTCTCGTGGGCCGCCAGCGCGAAGAGCAGGGCGATCCCGCCGGTCGCCACGCCGCTGGTGGGCGCTATGGCATGGGCGGCGAGCCCGGCGAACAGGCCGCGCGCCTTGGCACCGCCGAAGCGGCGGGAGAGCAGCGACGCGGGCTGGAGCGCGTCGAGACCGAATCGCACCCAGCGGTAGGGGTCATGGGGCAGCCCGTCCCACGGGGTGCGCAGGAAGTCCTGGGCGAGGGTGTCCCAGTGGCCGAGGTAGGGCGCGACCAGCCTGCGGTAGGCACCCGCGTCCCGGGGCCCCAGCGACATGGCGCTCTCCCCCACCGAAGCGGTGAGCACGGCGGCCGTGCCGTCCGGGAACGGGTGGGCGAGCGCCAGCTCGGGCTGGAGCCACTCCAGGCCGTGCCGGGCGAGCGGCATCGCGTCGAACGCGGGTGAGCCGATGCCCAGCGGGTGGACGGCGGAACAGGGGTCGTGGCGGAATCCGGGGAGGGTGAGCTCCTCGGTACGGGCACCGCCTCCGACGGTGTCCTGCGTTTCGAAGACCTCCACGGCGAAGCCGCGGCGGGCCAGTTCGGCCGCGGCGGTCAGTCCGTTGGGGCCCGCCCCCACGACGACTGCATCGAGCATCGACGGCACCTTCGGACTCCTTCGTCAGCCGACGGCCAGGGCACCCAGGATATTCCGAGGCACCGACAGCGCGGTCGCGGGTATCGTCGCCGAGCGATGAACACACCGAACCCCCAGGCCGCGCCCGCGACGGCCGACGGAGCAGCCCTGCCCGCCCGTATCGCCGGCATGGCCGCCCGGCTCACCGCGGTGCCCGGCATCCGGGCCGTCGCACTGGGCGGCAGCCGGGCCCGTGGCACCCACCGTCCGGACTCCGACTGGGACCTGGGCCTGTACTACCGCGGCACCCCCGACGTGGCCGCGCTGACCGCGCTGGCCTCCGAAGTACAGGGTTCCCCCGTCGAGGTCGCCGGTCCCGGCGGGTGGGGGCCGTGGGTCAATGGCGGGGCCTGGCTGCGGGTGGACGGCGTACCGGTGGACTGGATCCTGCGCGATCTGGACCGGGTGGAGGCGGTCTGGGCCGACTGCCGCGAGGGGCGCTTCGAAGTGGGCGTGCAGCCGGGACACCCACTCGGGTTCTGGTCCCCCGCCTACCCCGGCGAGGTCGCACTGGGACGCGTGATCGCGGACCCGCAAGGGGAGTTGACGGCGCTTCAGGAACAGGTCCGGGACTATCCGGAGGCGCTGCGCACCGCGCTCGTCGAAGCCGCCTGGGAGGCGGAGTTCTCGGTGGAGGCCGCACGCAAATCGGCTCCCGGCGGGGACACGCTCCATGTCTCGCTGTGCCTGTCGCGGGCGTTCGGCATCCTCGCCCAGTCCCTCCACGCCCACCACCGCACCTGGTGCCTGAACGAGAAGGGCGCGTCCGCGGCGGCTGCCGCACTGCCTGACACCCCGGCGCGGTACACCGAGCGGATCGGCGAGGCGCTGCGGGGCCTGGACCCGGCGGCGGTGGAGCGGGCCGCGGAGCTGGTACGGGATGCTCGGTCGGCCCTCGGGCCGGGCGGCGCGGAGGGCTGAGGCGGGGCGGGACCGCTGCCGGCCGCCGGACCGGCCGCCCGCGCCCCGGCCGCTCAGTCCCGCCGGATGGCCGTGCCGCAGCGCGCGAGCAGGGCCCGCAGGGTGTCCCGTTCCTCCGGGGTGAACTCGTCGGCGAGCCGGCGCTCGATCCGTACCGCCTGCTCGTCGGCGAGCCGGAGCGTTTCGCGGCCGGCGTCGGTGAGCCGGGTCTCCAGCATCTTCTGATGCCACTGGTGCGCCGAGCGGACGACCAGGCCGCGCTCTTCGAGGTGTTTCAGTACCGCCGCCATCGCCTGCGGTGTGACCAGGCATGTCCGCGCCAGTGCGGCGCCCGAGATCCCGGGGTTGCCGGCGAGGGCGAACAGTGCCGCGTACTGGGCGACGGTGAGTCCCGCGCCCTTGAGGGCGGCGCTCTTGGCCGCCATGAGGGCTTGCTCCGTGCGCTTGATGTCCGCGCCCAGGCGTTCGTCGGCGGTCATTCCCATGGCGGCGAGCGTACAGGCACGCTCATCGGTCAAGTCTGGATGTTGCATCAAGGTCTTGATATAACTCAATCCATGGACACTCGCTCGACGGAGAACCGCGCCACGGAGTCCACTGCCGCGCGGGCCCGGCCGGATTCCGCCTTCGACAAGACCGTTCTGGTCACCGGCGCCACCCAGGGCATGGGCCGCCACCTCGCACTCGACCTGGCCCGCCGGGGCGCGACGCTGCTGCTGCACGGCCGGGACCGGGCACGGCTGGACGGAGCCGCCGCCGAGGTGCGTGCGGCCGGGTCCGGAGCCGCTGTGCGGACATATCTCGCGGACCTGGCCGACCTGGACCAGGTCCGGGCGATGGCCGCCGAGGTGCGCGAGCGGGAACCCCGGCTGGACGTCCTGGTCAACAATGCCGTGGCGGGTGGCGGCGCCGCGCCGCTCCGGCGCGAGTCGAGCCGTCAGGGTCATGAACTCCGGTTCGCGGTCAACCACTTGGCGCCCTTCCTGCTGACCCGTGAGCTGTTGCCGCTGCTCACCGCGTCGGCGCCCGCCCGGGTGGTCAATGTGGCCTCGATCGGCCAGGCGCCCGTCGATTTCGACGACGTGATGATGGAGCGCGGCTACGAGGGGCTGGAGGCGTACTGCCGCAGCAAGCTCGCGCTGATCATGTCGACCTTCGATCTGGCGGACCGGATCGCGGGCAGCGGGGTCACGGTCAATGCCCTGCACCCGGCGCATCTGATGGACACCCGGGGCGTGCGGGAGTACGGGCTCACGCCGGCCGTCCCGGTCGAGGAGGGCGTACGCCCCACCGTCCGGCTGATCACCGATCCGGCCCTCGCCGGTGTCACCGGCAGATACTTCGACCGGTTCACGGACACGCCCGCCCATGAGCAGGCGTACGACCCTCGGGCCCGTGCCCGGCTCGCGGCGCTGACCCGCGAACTCCTCGCCTGACCGGGGTCGCGCCCGGTCAGGCTCCGCCGCGGAGCGCCCGAAGGACGCGTTCGACGGTCGCCCCGTCGCGGGCCGCCGTGAACGGCAGGGTGTTGCCGCCGGTGATGCGGAAGGGCGCCCCGGAGAGGGTGGCCTGGGCGCCGCCCGCCTCGGCGACCAGCAGCAGCCCCGCCGCGTGGTCCCAGGCGTACTCCCAGTTGAAGGCCACCGCGTCCTGCTCGCCGAGGGCCACGTAGAGGTATTCGAGCCCCGCCGAACCGCAGGGCCTGGCCTCGATCCCCTCGGTGCGCAGGCCGAGCAGGGCGCGCTTCTGGGCGTCGGTGGTGTAGTCGGGGTGCGACATCGCCACGTGCAGCACGGACCCGGGGTCGGGCGAGCCGGAACGTATCGGCTCGCCGTCGAGGGTGGCGCCGCGGCCGCGGACCGCGATCGCCATCTCGTCCAGGGCCGCCGCGTACGTCCACGAGGCCAGGAGTTCGCCGCGGTGGGCGAGGGCGACCAGGGTGCAGAAGCCCGGCTCGCCGCGGACGAACTGCCGGGTGCCGTCGACCGGGTCGACGATCCACACGGGGGCGTCGCCGCCCAGCGCGTCGTACACCCGCGGGTCGGCGTGGACCGCCTCCTCGCCCACGACGACCGAGCCCGGCAGCAGCTCGGTCAGCGAGGCGGTGAGGTGTTCCTCGGCGAGGCGGTCGGCGGTGGTGACGAGGTCGTGCGGGCCGCTCTTCTCGACAATCTCGTGCGCGGCGAGCTGCCGGAAGCGGGGCATGATCTCGGCGGCGGCCGCTGCGCGTACCGCCGCCTCGACCTCGGTCAGGTCTCCGGCCAGGAATTCATCGATCATGCCCCCAGCCAATCACGTCCCGCCGGAACCCCGACGACCCGGTCATGTCGGGGAAGTGGCCGCTCAGCGTCCTACGGCGTACCCCTGCATGCCGCGCGGGTTGGCGGCCGCGGACAGCACCCCGGTCTCCGGGTCGCGGGCCACAGCACACATCCGGCCCTCGGACCAGGGGTCGCCGACGGTGACGTCATGGCCCCGGCGGCGCAGCTCCTCGACGACCTCCGGGTCCATGCCCGCCTCGACAGTGACGCTGCCGGGGCGCATCCCGCGCGGGAAGAAGGAACCCGGGAAGCTGTCGTTGTGCCAGTTCGGGGCGTCGATGGCGCCCTGGAGGTCGAGTCCGCCGCGGACCTCGGCGCGCAGCGCCACCGCCAGGAAGAAGTGCACCTGCCACTGGTCCTGCTGGTCGCCGCCGGGGGTGCCGAACGCCATGACCGGGACGCCGTCGCGCAGAGCGAGGGACGGGGTGAGGGTGGTGCGGGGGCGGCGGCCGGGGGTGAGGGAGTTCGGCAGGCCCTCGTCCAGCCAGGCCATCTGGAGCCGGGTGCCGAGCGGGAAGCCCAGCTCCGGCACGACCGGGTTGGACTGGAGCCAGCCGCCGCTGGGGGTGGCGGAGACCATGTTGCCCCAGCGGTCGACCACATCGACGTGGCAGGTGTCGCCACGGGTCGTGCCGTCCTTGGCGACGGTCGGCTCGCCGACGCCCGCCGTCGGAATACCCATGGCGTCGAAGCCGCTCTCGCCGGCTGCGACCGCGTGGGCGTGGCCGCTGAGCACCGGGGTGCGGCCGTCCGGGCTGCCGGGGCGCAGCTCGTGCGAGGCCTCGGCGGTGATGAGGGCGCGGCGCTCGGCGTTGTACGGCTCCGAGAGCAGGGTGTCCAAGGGTACGTCGGTGGCGTCGCCGTACCAGGCCTCGCGGTCGGCCATGGCGAGCTTGCAGCCCTCGATGAGCAGGTGGACGTAGTCGGCGCTGCCGTACCGGGGCAGTTCGGCGGGGAGCAGGGCGAGCTGCTGGAGGAAGGCGGGGCCCTGGCTCCAGCCCGCCGCCTTGGCGAGTGTCCAGCCGTTCCAGTCGTACGTGGCGGGCGCCTCGTAGGACGCGGACCAGCCGGCCAGGTCGGCGGCGGTGAGGGTGCCGGTGTGGCGGGTGCCGCTGGTGTCCATGGTGGGGCGGGCGGCCTGGCGGACGAGTGCCTCGGCGATGAAGCCCTCGCTCCAGATCTTGCGGGCGACCTCGATCTGGGCGATCCGGTCCGCGCCGCCGGTCTCCTGCGCCTCGGTGATCAGCCGGCGCCAGGTGGCGGCGAGTGCGGGGTTGCGGAACAGCTCGCCCGGCCTGGGTGCCTTGCCGTCGGGCAGGTACACCTCGGCGGAGGACGGCCACTCGGTCTCGAAGAGCTCACGGACGGTCTCCACGGTCTGGCCGACCCGTTCGACGGGGGCGTGGCCGTCCTCGGCGTAGCCGATCGCGTACCGCAGGACCTCGGCGACGGTCTTCGTGCCGTGGTCGCGCAGCAGCAGCATCCAGGCGTCGAAGGCGCCCGGCACGGCCGCGGCGAGCGGTCCGGTGCCGGGGACCAGGTCGAGGCCGAGGGAGCGGTAGTGGGCGACGGTCGCGCCCGCGGGGGCCGGGCCCTGGCCGCACAGCACCCGCACCTCGCCGTCCCTCGGCGCCAGGATCATCGGCACTTCGCCGGCCGGGCCGTTGAGGTGCGGCTCGACGATGTGCAGGACGAATCCGGCGGCGACGGCCGCGTCGTAGGCGTTGCCGCCGTCCTCCAGGACCGCCATCGCGGACTGCGAGGCGAGCCAGTGGGTGGAGGACACCATGCCGAAGGTTCCCTGGAGGGTGGGCCGGGTGGTGAACACGGATGCGGCTCCTTGCTGCGACGTGCGGAAGGGGTGGATCGGATCGTATGTACGGGAGGTCAGGCGGCGGCGTCCGGGGCGGTGCCGTCGTCGCCGACGAGGTGGCAGGAGACCTGCCGGGTGCCGGGGAGTTCGCGCAGTTCCGGGACCTCGGTGCGGCACCGCTCGGTGGCGAGCGGGCAGCGGGTGTGGAAGCGGCAGCCCGGCGGGGGATCCAGCGGGCTGGGGAGTTCGCCGTGCAGCACGATGCGTTCGCGGGAGCGCTGCTCGACCGGGTCGGGGACCGGGGCGGCGGACAGGAGTGCCTGCGTGTAGGGGTGCTTCGGGGCGGCGAACAGCTCGGCGGTCGGGGCCTGTTCGACGATCTGCCCGAGGTACATCACGGCGATGCGGTCGGCGAGGTATTCGACGGCGGCCAGGTCGTGGGTGATGAACAGGCAGCCGAAGCCGCGGTCTCGCTGGAGGTCCGCGAGCAGGTTGAGCACGGACGCCTGCACGGAGACGTCGAGCGCGGAGGTCGGTTCGTCGGCGACGACGAGGTCGGGGTCGCAGGAGAGTGCGCGGGCGATGGATATGCGCTGGCGCTGCCCGCCGGAGAGTTCGTGCGGGTGACGGTCGGCGTGCTCGGGGCGCAGCCCGACCTGGCCGAGGAGCTGCTCGACCCGGGCCCTCACGTCCGCGCCGCGGTCCCGCCGGTGCAGCTTGATCGGTTCGGCGATGATCTGACCGATCGTCATGCGCGGGTCCAGCGAGGAGGACGGGTCCTGGAAGACCAGGTGGAAGTCCTTGCGCAGCGGGCGCAGGGCGCGGCGGGAGAGGTGGGTGACGTCGGTGCCGTTGATGTGGACGGTGCCGCCGGTGGGCTCGTCGAGGCGTACGACGCAGCGGCCGACGGTCGACTTGCCGCTGCCGGACTCGCCGACGAGGCCGACGACCTCTCCGCGTCCGATGGTGATGGAGACGCCGTCCACGGCGCGGACGGTGCCGCCGCCGGAGGCGGCGAAGTGCCGCTCCAGGGAGTCGATCCGCAGCACGGGGGGCTGCCGGCGCGAGGAGTCCCGGTCGCTGTCGCGCGGTGCGGGGACGGTCTGCGGGGTGGTCACTCTCCGGCCTCCTGGTCGGGTCGCGCGGCGGCGGACGCTGCGCCGGTCGCTTCGGTGGCGGCCGGTCCGGCGGTGCCGGACCGCTCGTCGGCGCCGTAGGGGTGCCGGCACGCCACCCGGTGCCGGGCGTCCGCGCCCGCCTTCGGGCCGATGGACCTGAAGGCGGGGCGGCTGCCGGTGCAGGTGTCGTCGGCGCGGCCGCACCGGGGTGCGAAGGTGCAGGCGTCCGGCTGGCTGTCGAGGCTCGGCACCAGTCCGGGGATCTCCGGCAGCCGTCGCTTGCCCTCGCCGCCCGGCCGCAGCACGGCGCCGAGCAGCCCGCGGGTGTACGGGTGGCGGGCGGAGCCGAACAGGTCGTGGACCGGGGCCTGTTCGACGGTCCGGCCCGCGTACATCACCAGTACCCGGTCCGCCGCGTCGGCCACCACCCCGAGGTCGTGGGTGACCAGGACGATCGCCGTGCCGAGCCGTTCGCGCAGCGACTGGAGGACCTCCAGGATCCCCGCCTGCACGGTGACGTCGAGTGCGGTGGTCGGTTCGTCCGCGATGAGTACGGAGGGGTCGCAGGCGACCGCGATCGCGATCATCACGCGTTGCCGCATGCCGCCGGAGAGCTGGTGCGGGTACTCCTCGACGCGCCGCTGCGGGGCGGGGATGCCGACCAGGCCGAGGAGTTCCACGGCACGTGTCCGGGCTTCCTTCCGGTTCAGCCCCTGGTGTCTGCGGAGCACTTCGCCGATCTGCCGGCCGATGGTGAGGACCGGGTTGAGCGAGGTCATCGGCTCCTGGAAGATCATCGCGATGTCCTTGCCGCGGACCTTCTGGAGCTCCTTCTCGGACGCGCCGGCCAGTTCCCGGCCGCCGAGCCGGATGGAGCCGCCGATCCGCGCGGTGGGCGGCAGCAGCCCCATGACGGCCATCGAGGTGACGGACTTGCCGCACCCCGACTCCCCCACCACGGCGAGGACTTCGCCGGGGAGGAGGTCGTAGGAGACCCCGTCGACGGCGTGCACGGTCCGGGTGTCGGAGCGGAAGGAGACCGACAGGTCACGGACGCTCAGCACCGGTTCGCGCACGGCGCCGGGCGCTGTTTCGAGTACGGCTTCGGTCATCGGGTGCCTCCGCGGGGGTCGAGGACGTCACGCAGTCCGTCGCCGAGCAGGTTGAAGGCCAGCGTCGCCGCGACGATCGCCAGGCCGGGGAAGACGGCGAGCCAGGGCGCGGGCGCCAGGAAGGACTGGGCGCCGGAGAGCATCACGCCGAGGGACGGGGCGGGCGGCTGGACGCCGAGGCCGAGGAAGCTGAGCAGTGCCTCGCCGATGATCGCGGCAGGGATGCCTACGGTCGCCTGGACGATCAGTGCGGAGGTGGCGTTGGGCAGGATGTGCCGGAAGAGCACCGTGCCGTCGCCGCCGCCGTTGACGATGGCCGCCCCGACGTAGTCGACGTGCTTGAGCCGCAGCGTCTCGGCCCGGGTGATCCGGATGACGGCGGGGATCTGCGAGATGCCGATGGCGATGGTGGCGTTGGTGAGCGAGGGGCCGAGGATCGCGGCCAGGCCGACGGCCAGCACCAGGAAGGGGAAGGCCAGCATGGTGTCGGTGAGCCGGGAGACGGCGCTGTCGGTGAGCCTGCCGTAGTAGCCGGCGAGCAGCCCGAGCGGTACGCCGATGACGAAGGCCAGCACGACGGCGACCAGGCCGACCTGCATGGAGGCCCGTGCCCCGTACACGATGCGGGAGAGCTGGTCCCGGCCGAGGTCGTCGGTGCCGAGCCAGTGCGCCGGGCTCGGTCCGGCCAGTACGTTGCCGAAGTCGGGCTGTGCCGGGTCGTACGGGGCGATCAGCGGGGCGAACAGGGCGGCGAGGACGAAGACCGCGGCGATGACGCCGCCGGTGAGGGCGAGCCGGTTCCTGCGCAGGGCCCGCAGCCTGCCGCCGCCGGCCGGCTTCTTCGCGGTGGTCCCCGGTGCGGTGGGGAGCGTCTGGGTCGCTGTGGTCACCGGGCGCCTCCGAGCCTGATGCGCGGGTCGATGACCGAATAGACCACGTCGACCAGCAGGTTGATGAGGATGTACGCGGCGGAGGTGCAGAGCACCACGGCCTGGAGTGTCGCGTAGTCGCGGGTGAAGACGGCGTCGATGGTGAGCTTGCCGAAGCCGGGCAGGACGAAGATCTGCTCGGTGACGACGGCGCCGGAGATCAGATGGCCGAGCTGGAGTCCGAGCACGGTCACCACGGTCACGAGCGAGTTGCGCAGTGCGTGCCCGCCGATCACTGACCGCTTGGAGAGTCCCTTGGCGCGGGCGGTGCGGACGTAGTCGGCGGAGAGCGAGTCGAGCATCGCGGCCCGGGTCTGGCGCATCACCACGGCGGCGAGCCCGGAGCCGAGGACGATCGCGGGCAGCACCATGCGGCGCAGGTTGTCGACCGGGTCGGTGCCGAAGGGTACGTAGCCGGAGGCGGCGAACACCGGTATGGCGATGGCGAATCCGAGGACCAGGACGATGCCGAGCCAGAAGGTCGGGATGGACAGCCCGATCAGCGCGATGACGTTGGCGAGCCACTCCTCGGGCCTGCCGCGCCGCACGGCGGCGACGACTCCGGCGCCGATGCCGAGGACGACGGCGAGCAGCAGGGAGAGCGCGGCCAGTTCCAGGGTGACGGGCAGTGCCTGGCCGATGGCGTCCGCGACCGGGAGTCCGGTACGGGAGGAGGTGCCGAGGTCGCCGGTGAGGGCGTGGCCGATGAACCGTCCGTACTGCACGACGATGTTGTCGTTCAGGCCGTACGCCTCACGGATCGCGGCGAGCGCCTCGGGGCTGCGTTCCTCGCCGGCCAGGGCGAGTGCCGGGTCGCCGGGCAGTGCCCGGATGCCGGCGAAGACCACGACGGAGACGAGGAAGAGCGTGATGAGGGACTGACGCAGCCGCGTCAGCAGGTACTTCGTCATCGGGTGTACCCCGCAGTCTTGACCCGGACCAGTCCGTCGCCGTAGACGCGGACGCCCGCGACGGACTTGGTGGCGACGACATAGTTCTTCTGCCGGTAGAGGTAGATCATGGTGTGGGCGTCCTGGACGCGCCGGGTGAGTTCGTCGTAGATCTCGGTACGGCGGGCCGGGTCGGCGACGGTGCGGCCCTCGTCGATCAGCCGGTCGATCCCGGGGTCGCCGAGGCCGTAGGCGTTCATGGCGCCCGCCGTCCTCAGGAAGTTGGAGACGTTGCCGTCCGGGTCGAGCCGGCCGGACCAGCCGCTGGTGAAGACGTCGTAGTGGCCCGCGTCGGTCTCCGAGAGCATGGTGGCGTACTCGGTGGGCCGCAGTGCGAGATCGAAGCCCGCCTCCTTGACCATGGCCTGGAGGACCTGTCCGACGCGGCCCTGTTCGGGGGTGGTGGAAGTCTTCAGCTCGATCTTCACCGGGGTCTTCACCCCGGCCTCCTCCAGCAGCTTCTTCGCCTTCGCCACATCGCGCTTCGGGCAGTCCTCGGGCGCGACACCGGGAGCGATGGCGGACTGCGGGGAGATCGGGCCACAGGCCGGCTCGTACATGCCCTGGAAGACGACCTTGTTGAGGGTGTCGCGGTCGATGGCCAGCTCGAACGCCTCGCGGACCCGTACGTCGCGGGCGAGCGGGGTGTCGAGCTTCCCCGGCTTCTGGCCGAGCCCGTTCACATTGCCCACGTTGAGGCCGATGCCCTGGTAGCCGAGCGAGGGCGAGTTGAAGAGCTGGAGCCCCGGCTCGGTCAGCGCGCTCTGTACGTCGATGGGGCCCATCTGGTCGCCGATCTGGAGATCGCCCGAGCGCAGGTTGGCCAGCCGGACGTTGCCGTCGGGAATGGGCTTGTAGACGACGCCGTCGAGGTGGACCTTGTCCGCGTCGTAGTAGTTGGGGTCCTTCCTCAGCACGATCCGGTCGCCGCCGACGCGCTCGACGAAGCGGAACGGCCCCACGCAGGAGGGGTGGTTGGTGAAGTTCTTCCCGTACTTCTCGATCGCGGCCGGCGACATCACCATCCCGGCCCGGTCGGCGAGCACCCCGGTGAGCGGGACGTAGGGCTGCTTGAGCCTCATCGTCACGGTGTCCGGGCCGGTGGCCTCGATGGTGCTGACCGGGGCCAGCTCGGTGGCGCGCGCGGAGCCCGGCAGGTCGCGGTGGCGCAGCAGTGAGGCGGCCACGGCCCGGGCGTCGAGCGGGGTGCCGTCGCTGAACTTCGCGTCACGGCGCACCCGCAGGGTGACGGTGCGGCCGTCGGCCGAGGTGGTGGGCAGGGCTGCGGCCAGCTGCGGTACGACGACGCCGTCCTCGTCGATGTCGTAGAGCTTCTCGCACATGCCCGCGAAGACCGTCCGGCCCACGAGGGTCTGGGCGAGGGTGGGGTCGAGTTTGTCCGGGTCGGAGTTGAGAGCGACGGTGAGTGTCCCGCCGTCGCGTACGGACCGTTCGTCGGTTTTCCGCACACCGCCGACCTCGGTCGCCGAGGACTGCAGCGATGTGCAGCCCGAGGTGAGGGACACCAATGCAACTGCCACCAGGGCAACCACTTTTCGGCGCACGAGGGCCTACCTCCCGCCAGGGGTGATCAAGGAATATCGCAGACCGTATTTCGCATACAGTCCGCAGGGCAAGGGGGGTTCCCACATAGCGGACGAATTTTGCTGACGATCGGATAACGGCCGGTCGTCAGGGCAGGGCGAGTACGTCGTCGATCGCGGCCCGGATCGTTTCGTCCTGGAGGATCGCCCGGTAGTCGCGGTACGTCGACAGCGGCCCGTCGAAGCTCCGCACCGTACGCAGGACCGCCCGCGCCGCCCCGGAGACGGTGCCGATCCGGGCGAGGGCGCGCAGCGCGTGGAGGAAGCTGCCGTAGCCGTCGCCGCCGTGGGCGACGGGAGGGAGGTACCCCTCCAGGACGGTCGCGCTCGGCTCCGGTTCACCGGTGATCGACCAGAGCGCGACCGCCGCCCGTGGCCGCAGCCAGGTGTCGCCGGTCTCCATGAGCCGGCGCACCCGGTCGGCGTAGGGCACGGCCGCCGGGCCGAAGTCGCCGAGAAGGTGGACGGGACCGTGGAACGGCTCTTCCCCGGCCAACACCGCCTCGCCGATCAGCCGCAGCGCCGCGTCGTGGTCGCCGCCGAGGCGCCAGGCGGCCCATGCCACCTTCTGGTGGTTGCCGGGGGCGTCGAGGACCGTGCACCGGCGCACCGCGGACTCGGCGGAGGCCGCGGCCGGCCCCATCGCCACCAGCGCGTCGACCGCGGCCAGTGAGTACCGGGCGTCGTCCAGCAGGGCCACCACCTCCGGCAGCGCGGGCGCCGCGGCCGGTCCCCATGCCTGGAGTACGCGAAGGAAGGGGGAGGTCAGCGCGGCGCCCTTGCCGCTGTCACGGAGCAGTTGCCGTATCGCGGGCAGGAGGGCCTCCGCGTGCGCCCGCAGTGGGGCCAGTACGTCCTCGACCTCCGGCAGATGCGGGTCGCCCTGGCAGTACCCCCGGGAGAACTGGTCCTTGTACGGCGCGTACAGCCGCTCGACCAGCTCCGGCAGGGCGCGCCGGTCGCCGATGCGGGTCAGCGCCCAGCGGGCGTGGTCGCCCACGGTGCCCTCGAAGAACTCGTCCTCGCCCGGGTCGTCGAGGAGCGCGGCCAGCTCGTCCGCGTACGGGGCCGCCCGCGCGCCCAGCGCAGCGAGCAGGTGGGCCGCCCGGTACCGCACGCCGTCGTCCGGGTCGGCCAGCAGTGCGCCCGCGCGCGGCAGCAGCGCGGGCGCCGCGGAACGCATCGACACCAGCAGCCGCCACCCCTCGTCCAGCGCGGCCCGGCACAGCGGGGTGTCCCCGGTCCGGCGCGCCGCGTCGACGAGCCGGACGACGAAGGAGAGCGCCGTCCCCGGCGCGCCCTCGAACAGGTGGGCCGTCCAGGAGAGGACGTCCTCACGGTTGAGGGGACCTTCGATGTCCGGTACGTACCAGAGCGCTTCGAACCCCGGACGCGCCGCCGGGTCGGCGAGGGCCTGGACCAGCAGGTCCAGCTCATGGACCGGCGCCCCGGGATCGAACGCGGCCCGGGCGTGCACGGCGGCGACGCGCATGGCGGGCGTGCCGGTCCGCAGCACATCGGCCACGACCTCCCGCACCTGCTGCACCTCCTCGGCCTCGCGGGAGCCGGCCGCGGTGGTTCCGAGCGCGAGCAGCACGGGCAGGCGCACCGTCGGGTCCGTCTCGGCCCGCCACCGCTCCAGCAGCTCACCGACGCCCTTCGCAAGAGGCAGCGCCGCTCTTCGCACCTCGGGCCGGGGGTCCGTCAGCAGCGCCAGAATCCGCGGCCGATGGTGCCGCCATGCCTCGTCCCACTCCGCGTCCGCTTCCGCCTCGCCGGCCTCGGCCGCCGCCCCTGGCAGGCCGGCCAGCAGTTGGACGAGCGTAGGGCGGGCGCCCATGTCCGGATGGCCGGCGAGCGCGACGACGAACGGCAGCGCGGCGGTCGCGACGGCGCTCACGCCCCGGGCGCCCGGGGCGACGCAGTCGAACAGCGGGCCGCAGTCCTCCTCGGCCGCCGCCGCACCCTTGCGCGCCAGGCCCCGCAGGGCGCGCCGCAGCTCCATGGCGAGGTCGTGCCCGAGCGCCGGCTCCAGCCGCTCCCACGGCAGATCGTCCAGCACCTCGACTGCCGTGCGCGCCACGCATCCCCCCGCCAGCCCGGCCGTCCCGCTCCCCGGCGGACATCCTGTCACCACGGCATCCGACGGACACGCCCCGGTCCTTGGGACAGCAGGGGAACGACGTGCAGCCCGTCGTCTGCGGGATGTGCGATGACGGGACCGACGACGCGGTCGCCGGGAGAAGCCGACGGTGACGGTGCGCCGCTCAGAACCAGTCGTCGTCCCTGGGCGGCTCGCAGAGCTCGAAGACCACCTCACCCGTGTCCGGGCCGTCCGCGGCGACGGGGCGTACCCGGGCGCCGACCGACACGCGGTGGGGTGCCGCGCCCACGACACGGCAGCGGAACACGAAGCCTTCGGGGAGGCGGACGAGGGACTCGTTGCGCGCGGCCTGCGTGTAGCGGTGGACGACGCCGGACCTCACCACAACACCCAGGCCGGCGCTGCGTTCGGGCTTCAGGTCGCCCGACGCGCACACCGGGCAGAGCAGCCTGCGGAAGGAGGCCGTGCCGCACCAGCGGCACCGGCTGTACTCCAGGCCGGTTTCCTCATGCACCGTCTGCACGGTGCCACTTGATGACTGGGACACGGTCGACCCCCTGTGCTCGGCTCGGATGCGCCGCACCTGCGCGTCGGCGCGTCCGCACCATAGGGCACTGAGTGCCGAATCGTAAAGACACTCAGTGCCAGATCAGGCCGGACCGGGGCTCAGTCCTGCCCGATGGCCGCCTCGATCTGCTGCACCACACGCCACATCGGAGCGCCCTTGGAGGCGACCATCACCACCACGTCGCCATCCGCCGAGGGCACGGCCGGGCCCCCTTCCGCCTCGCTCCCCCACACCTGATGCACCATCGCGAGGGCGTGGTCGACGGCGGCCTCCGCGTCTCCCTCGCCGCCCGAACGCAGCCAGGTCCGCAGCCCGTTGTTGTGCGCGGCGACCACGGACGCGGCGATCACCTCGGCGCGCAGCGCCCCGTCGCCCGACTCGCCGTACCTGCCGCGCAGATATCCGGCCATCGTCTGCTCGTACCGCCGCACCACGGACAGTTCGTAGGTGCGCAGTCCGGGGACCTCGCGGGTGAGCCGGTACCGCTGGACGGAGAACTCCGGATCGGCGGAGTACATGCGCAGCACCAGCCTGGCCGCGTCGCTCACCGCGTCCACCGGGTCGGCGTCGCCGGCCCGGGCCAGAAACGCGGTCATGTCGGCGAGGCACCGCTCGTGGTCCGGGAAGACCGCGTCCTCCTTGGACGGGAAGTAGCGGAAGAACGACCGGCGCCCGACCCCGGCCCGCGCCACGATGTCGTCCACCGTGGTCCGTTCGAAGCCCCGCTCCAGGAAGAGCTGGAAGGCCGCCTGGGCGAGCACCTCCCGCATCGGTGTCTTCTTCGCCGCTCTGCGCGCGTCAGTCATGCCGGGAACGTAGCACCGGAAGGCGCATTCTGACACCCGGTTCCTTTACAGAGGGTACTGAGTGCCATATTGTCATCCCTACGAACCACACCCAGGTAGGACGGAGAGCCGGCGTGAGCTTGAGGATCGTTGTCTGTGTGAAGTACGTGCCCGACGCCACCGGTGACCGGCATTTCGCCGATGACCTGACGGTGGAC
>NZ_JBHXTM010000066.1:0-38086 GCF_042677325.1 Streptomyces sp. NPDC127117 | reverse complement strand
GAGGTCCGACGCGGTGAGGTCCGTCGCGTCGCGGGCGGTTCCGGCCAGGTCCGTCGCGGTGAGGTCCGACGCGGTGGGGTCCGTCGCGGCGCGGGCGGTTCCTGCCGGGTCCGTCGCGTCTCGGGCGGATCCGGACCCGGCGGGCGCCGACCCGGCGGGCGCCGACCCGGTCGGCGCGGGGGTCATTGAGTCCAGGACGCGGTGCAGGCGGGCGGCCTCGGTGCGCCACTTACGGTCGACGACCTCTTCCGGGTACTGCTGCCAGTCGACCGGCGACCAGTCCGGCCCCGTACCGGCCGGGCCGCCGTGGAACAGCCGGGCCGCCAGCAGCGACGCCGCCTCGTCGGCCGCGCCCGGCTCCTCCAGGAGGTCGCAGGCGGGACGCTCGCCCAGCCGGGAGGCGAATCCGTCGGCGAGCCGGTCGCGTCGGGACAGCTCGGTGAGCGCGGACACCACGCCCGCGTCCAGCCGGGACGGCCAGCGGCCCATCCGCCAGGCGGGCAGGGCGACCCGGGTGAGCAGCCGGTCCCAGCCCGCGTAGGCGAGGCCGACCTGCTCCTGGGCGACGATCCGCAGACCGTAATCCACACCCTGTGCACGGACCGACGCGGCGGCGGCGACGCCCCGCTCCATCTCGGCGGCATGGCCGCGGCAGCTGCGCAGCAGCAGCCGGGCGATCCGGCCGACGAAGGCGCGGGGCACTCTGCGCAGCCCGGCCAGCGGCCCCCGCACGGGCGCGGCGGCGTCGGCGACCGCGCCGTCGAGTCCGCGTACGAAGCGACGTGCGGCGGCTATGTCGGGATGCGCGGCCGGGCCCGTGCCCGCGACGACCGGGGCGAGCACCGCCCGCAGCTCGGCGACCCGCATCCACCACAGGAACGGCGATCCGATGACCAGCACCGGAGCCGCCTGCACCCGGCGGCGGGACCGGACCGCGGAATGCGTGGCGGAATCCGGGCCGGCGCCCGGCGCGGGCTGTGCCGAGGGGTGGGTGCGGTCCTCCAGCCAGCTGTCGCAGTCGGGTGTCAGGGCTATCGCCGAGGGCGCGGGAACCCCGAGCCGGTCGGCGAGGTCCCTGACCAGGCGGTAGAGATCGGGGGCGGCCTTCTCCGGGAGCGGGACGGTCGGACTGACCGCCGGCCTCGCCCGTACGATCGCGACCGCGACCGCGGCGGCGAGCAGCAGCACGACGACCGCGCAGGCCGTCACGGCCCAGCGTGCCGTGTCCCAGCCGCTGCCCACGGCGAGGCCCTGGGCGCCCGCCACGAGCAGCACGACGGCCACCGCCGCCGGCAGGATCGCCACGGCTGCCGCCCTGCCGCGGATGCGCAGCACAGCATGAGCTCGGGCACGCGCACTCAGCGCACCCAGCTCCTCACTTGCACCGGTATCGGACACGGCCGGACGTCACCCCCTCTGCCCCCGCGGCGGTGTTGCTCACTCCCCCACTGTGGCACCCGTCACTGACATCGCAATGCCAGTGGGCCAAGTGCCGGAATGCTTGCGCCGCACCCTAGTTGGGGCCTCGGCGGGCGTCATCCGGATGGCTCAGCCGTCACTCGATGGAATGGCTTTGGGTAAAGGTGCTGACGCGCCGCTGTCCTTGGGGCAGCGGCGCGTCGGTGCTCGTCAGAGCGTTTTCGGGGCGGTGTCCGCGGGGACAGCAGGCCGGATTGTCCTTCGGGGAACCGGTCACGGTGTCCGCGGGGACAGTCGGCCCGGTCGCCCCTCGGGGAACCGGTCTCAGCCCTCCGCGGCCTTCCGGGCGATGTCCGTACGCAGGTGCGAGCCGTCGAGGCGGATACGGGCCGCCGCCGTGTAGGCACGCTCCCGGGCGCCCGCGAGGTCCTTGCCGGTCGCGGTCACGGACAGCACCCGGCCGCCCGCGCTGACGATCGTGTCGCCCTCCCGCTTGGTGCCCGCGTGCAGGACGTACGCGTGCGGGGCGTCCTGCGCCGCCACGTCGTCGAGCCCCTCGATCGGGTCGCCGGTGCGCGGCGTGCCCGGGTAGTTGTGCGAGGCGATGACCACGGTGACGGCGGCGTCGTCGCGCCACTTCAGCGGGGGCAGCTCGTCGAGCGTGCCGTTGGCGGAGCCGAGCAGGACACCGGCCAGCGGGGTCTTCAGCCGGGCCAGGACCACCTGGGTCTCGGGGTCACCGAAACGGGCGTTGAACTCGATCACCCGGACACCGCGCGAGGTGATCGCGAGGCCCGCGTACAGCAGCCCGGAGAACGGGGTGCCGCGGCGGCGGAGTTCGTCGACGGTCGGCTGGAGCACCGACTCCATGACCTCGTCGACCAGCTTGGGGTCGGCCCACGGGAGCGGGGAGTACGCGCCCATGCCTCCGGTGTTCGGGCCCTCGTCGTCGTCCAGGGCGCGCTTGAAGTCCTGCGCGGGCTGGAGCGGCAGCACGGTGGTGCCGTCCGTGATCGCGAAGAGGCTCACCTCGGGGCCGTCGAGGAACTCCTCGATGACCACGCGGTCGCAGGCCAGGGCGTGGGCGCGGGCCGCCTCGACGTCGTCGGTGACGACGACGCCCTTGCCCGCGGCGAGGCCGTCGTCCTTGACGACGTACGGGGCGCCGAAGGCGTCGAGGGCGGCGTCGATCTCGGCCGGGGTGGTGCAGACGTAGCTTCGGGCGGTCGGGACGCCGGCCCCGGCCATCACGTCCTTGGCGAACGCCTTGGAGCCCTCCAGCCGGGCCGCCTCGCCGGAGGGTCCGAAGCAGGGGATGCCCGCGGCGCGCACGGCGTCGGCGACCCCGGCGACGAGCGGCGCCTCCGGGCCGACGACCACCAGCTCGGCGCCCAGGTCGGTGGCGAGGCGCGCGACGGCGTCGCCGTCGAGGGCGTCGACCGGGCGCAGTTCGGCCACCTCCGCGATACCGGCGTTGCCGGGAGCGCAGTACAGAGCGGTGACGTCGGGGTCGAGGGACAGAGAGCGGCACAGGGCGTGTTCGCGGGCGCCGCCGCCGATGACGAGGACCTTCACGGGGTGCAGCCTAGCCGCCGGGGCGCGGCGCCCTTGACGGGCGCCGCTTCGTGGACACCGCAGGGGGACCGCGGCGGGCGCCTCGGGCGCCTGAGCCCATCCCCGCCGCCGCCCGCTGTTCGCGCCCTGAGCGCACCCCCGCCGCCGCCCGCTATTCGTTGGTGAACTCCTCGACGACCGTGGCGCCCAGTTCGCGGACGATCAGGTCGTGGCCGGAGAGCGCCGAGTCGACGAGGTCGGGGTCGTCGGCCTCCGGGGTGTCGTCCTCGGGAGCGACCGCGCGAGGGGGCTCGGGCGCGGAGTGCTGCTGCGGTGGTGCGGAGTACGACTGCGGCGCGGGCTCGGCGGCCGATGCGGCACCCGGCTGCTGGTGGCTCGGCTGCGACTGCTGGTGCTGCTGAGAAGCGGCCGGCCGGGGTTCGTAACCCTGCTGGGGCGCGGGGGCCTGGTACTGCTGCGCGGGAGGTGCGGCGGGGCGGCCCCCGCCGGTCTGCGGAGGTGCTCCGGCGCCGCCCGACGGGTCGACGATGGCCTCGATCTTCCACTGCGCGTTGAAGCGCTCGGCGAGCGCCTGCCGCAGCACTTCCTCGCTGCCGCTGCTCGCGAAGTTGTCCCGCGCGCCGGCGTTGAGGAAACCGATCTGCAGAGTGGTGCCGTCGAAGCCGGTCACCTGGGCGTTCTGGCTGAGCAGGATCCAGGTGAAGCGGCGGCGGTTCTTCACCGCCTCCAGAATGTCCGGCCACATGTTCCGCACCTGGCCGGCGCCCTGGGTCATGCCCGGACTCGGCTCGGCGGCGGCAGGCACCGGCGCCGAGGGCGCGGCCTGGGCCGGCGCGGCGGCCGGAGCGGACTGCGGGACGGGCGACCGGCCCGGGGCGGAAGCGGTCGGCCAGCCGCCGGGGCGTCGGCCCGATTCCGGCGCGGCGGCGGTGGGCCAGGCGCCGGGCCGCTGACCGCCCGAGGGGGCCGGGGCCGCCTCGGCCGGCGGCTGCGGAGCGGCGGGGGCCGCGGGAGGTGCGGCAGCGGGGGCGGGCGACGCCGCCTGGACCGGCGCGGGAGCGGGGGCCGGGGCCTCGCCCCGTACCGCCGCGCGCGCGACGGCGGGCCCTGCGCCCGGCTGTACGACGGGGGCCGCGGGCGCGGGTGCGTGGGCCAGTGCCTCCGGCCCGGGTACGTAACCCATGGCGGGCCCCGGGCCCGTGGTCGCGAAGGAGGCGCCCCGCTCCAGCCGGTCGAGCCGGGCCTGCAGCGAACGCTCGTCGTCGAAGGCCGCCGGCAGCAGCACCCGGGCGCAGATCAGCTCGACCTGGAGACGCGGCGAGGTCGCGCCGCGCATCTCCGTGAGCCCCTCGTTGACCAGGTCGGCGGCGCGGCTCAGCTCGGCGGCACCGAAGACGGACGCCTGGGCCTGCATCCGCTCGACGACATCGGCGGGGGCATCGATCAGCCCCTTCTCCCCGGCGTCCGGCACGGCGGCCAGGATCACCAGGTCACGCAGCCGCTCCAGGAGGTCCGCGACGAAACGGCGCGGGTCGTTGCCGCCCTCGATCACCCGGTCCACGACCTCGAACGCCGCGGCCCCGTCGCCCGCCGCGAAGGCGTCCACGATCGAGTCGAGCAGCGAGCCGTCGGTGTAACCGAGCAGCGAGGTCGCCATGGCGTATGTCACACCGTCGTCGCCCGCGCCGGCCAGCAGCTGGTCCATCACCGACATCGAGTCACGCACGGACCCGGCCCCGGCCCGCACCACGAGCGGCAGCACGCCGTCCTCGACGGGGCTGTTCTCCTTGCCGCAGACCTCGGCGAGGTACTCGCGCAGTGTCCCGGGCGGCACCAGACGGAACGGGTAGTGGTGCGTACGCGACCGGATGGTGCCGATGACCTTCTCGGGCTCGGTCGTGGCGAAGATGAACTTGAGGTGCTCCGGCGGCTCCTCGACCACCTTCAGCAGGGCGTTGAACCCCGCCGAGGTGACCATGTGCGCCTCGTCGATGATGTAGATCTTGTAACGACTGGAGGCGGGCCCGAAGAACGCCTTCTCCCGCAGATCACGGGCGTCGTCCACGCCACCGTGCGATGCGGCGTCGATCTCGATGACGTCGATGGATCCCGGCCCGTTGCGCGCGAGGTCCCGGCAGGACTGGCACTCCCCGCACGGCGTGGGCGTCGGCCCCTGCTCGCAGTTCAGACAGCGGGCCAGGATGCGCGCACTGGTCGTCTTGCCACAGCCGCGCGGACCGCTGAACAGGTACGCGTGATTGACCCGGTTGTTCCGCAGCGCCTGCTGCAGCGGGTCGGTGACATGCTCCTGCCCGATGACCTCGGCGAACGACTCGGGGCGGTAGCGGCGGTACAGCGCAAGGGACGACACACATACGAGGTTATCCGGGCGGACCGACAACCGGCCCCGGACCGGGCGAAGCACCGCCAGGAAGCCCCGGGAAACACAAGGGCCCCCCACGCACCCGCCAGAGCCGACCTACCCTTGCTGCCTTCCGGCCCTGGGGGAGTTCAGTCAGATAGCGCCACGTGAGGGGCTGACGCCCACCTTAGCCGATCCCCACCCCTGCCGGTCCACTCCCCCCACCTTCCGGAACCGCCCGGGACACCCCCGGAACGAGCCCGAACCGATCTCCGGGGGAACGGGTTCGCGAGCACTCCTCAACGTCTTGTATTGTTTGCCGCGGAGGATTCGCCTAGTGGCCTAGGGCGCACGCTTGGAAAGCGTGTTGGGGGCAACCCCTCACGAGTTCGAATCTCGTATCCTCCGCCATTGCTCTCACCGGGCAATACGTCGAAGGGCCCCGCAGCTTGCTGCGGGGCCCTTCGACGTTCGTAGTCGTGGGTGGTGGGTTCGAACCGTCTCCGGCCCGGACGGCGTCAGGCCGCTGTCAGTGCCCCGAGGCACAGGGCCATGCAGCCGACGAACGCCGTGCCGGCTACGAAGACAGCCTCGGGTTGTCCTGTCCCGGAGCCCCATTTCACGTGGCTCCGCCGCCCTCCCGTCAGGTGCGGGCGTCCGTTCATCGGACGAGAGAGCACTCCCCATCAGCAGGGTCGCGAGTCCGTCGTGCGCGCGTTCCGCCGCCCGCCGCTGGCTGGTGGTGGGCCCCGATCCGGCTGTCGAGTGCGCACAGGAGATCACCGATGCGGCGCTGCTCCTCGATGGATGGCAGCAGTACGGGAAGCTGCCGCATCGCCTTTGTCCTGATCGAGGCGACGATGGTCATCTCTGCTCGGTCTTCGATCCTTGCCTGTACTCCCGGAAGGGACAGGAAGGCGGGAACGAAGCGCGAGTCCGTATCGGGCCCGAAGGCACCGCCGCGAGCAGTTCGCCCCCTCTCGGGCAGGGGTCGTTGATCCGGCGTGCCGAACGCTCCATCACGGAGATCCCGCCCGTCCCACCGGCCCGGTCGCGCCGAGTGTCGGCGAACACAGGGCGCCGGGCCCCGATCGCCGCACGGACATCGGACCGCCGCTCCGGGTCAGGATCCTTCGGTCAGCGACCGGCCCCAGGACTCCCGTCCGGCTCCTCCCCAGCGCTCCTCTTCGGCGCTCCTGTTCGGCTCCTGTTCGGCTCTTGTCAGATTCCTGTCAGGTTCCCCGAGGTGGGACAACCGGTGATGACACGTCACCCTCTCCCCGGTGCGGGGTGCTCCTGGGATTCCTGGGGCGCTGAAGCACGACCAACAACGAGGAGACACCATCGTGAGACAGGTCTCACGCGCGCTGACGGCCGCCTTGGCGGCCGTGGCGCTGGCGGCGGGTGTGCCAGGGCCGGCGCATGCACAACCGGCCGCCGAGCCCATACCCGGCGCGCCGCCGGGCGCCTCCGGGGAGCGGCTGCCGGAGGGGTGGCGTGTCGAGGGCGGGGAGCTGATCTGGAGCTCGCCCGAGCCCGTGGGCATGGGCGGCGCCCTGGTCGAGTTCCGCTCGGGGGAGCGGACCCTCGGCGTCCCGGAGCCCTCCCCCGACCAACGCACCTTCCGGCTCCGCCTCGACGGGGCGAGGGTCGGACCGGTGAGCGAACTCCAGGTGGTCGCCGGTTCGCGGCGGCTGGACGCCGCAAAGGCCGACCAGGCACCCCGTCAGCGGCGCTCGTCGGCTGCTGAGGCACCCCCGGAGCCGTTCCCCGCCAACCCGGTCGACCCCGGTGTCGCCGGTAAGTACCACACCATCAGTGGTGGGTACTCCCTGAAGTCGGTGAGGCTGCCGGGCTACGCCGAGCCCGTGGAGATGCGCGCCACGGTCGTCGGCCCGACGGACGCGCCGGGGAAGCGACCGCTGGCGCTCTTCGTCCACGGCCGCGGCGCCACCTGCTACGAGCCCGGCAAGAACAGCGCGGGCATGGAGTGGCCGTGCAAGCCGGGCAACAAGGAGATCCCGAGCCACCGCGGCTTTCTGCACGACCAGAAGCTCCTGGCATCCCAGGGCTATGTGACGGTCTCCATCTCCGCGAACGGTGTCAACGCGCAGGACGGCCGCGCGGCCGACTTCGGGGCGCAAGCCCGTTCGTCCCTGGTGCGCCAGCACCTCGCCCGCTGGGCGGAGTGGGGTGCGAACCCCGCGAAGGCCCCCGAGGCCGTGCGCGCGACGGATCCCGCGGACCTCTCGAAGGTGCTCCTGGTCGGCCACTCCCGGGGCGGCGAGGGCGTCAACCGGGCGGCGCTCGACAGCGTCTCCCCGCCGCCGCCCGCCGAGGACGGCTACCGGGGGCCGGTGGGCTGGCGGATCCGCGGCACCGTCCTGATCGGCCCCACCAACTTCGGCCAGAACCCCACGCCCGACGTGCCCTCCATGACCATCCTGCCGGGCTGTGACGGCGATGTGAGCGACCTTCAGGGCCAGATGTACCTCGACGGCACCCGGGGCATCGGCCAGGGCACGGCGCTGCACAGCGCGGTGTACATGGTCGGCGCCAACCACAACTTCTTCAACACGGAGTGGACGCCCGGCCAGGCCGAGGCCCCGGCCGCCGACGACTTCTGGGACGACAGGAACAACCCGGACCCGGTCTGCTCGGCACGGGCCGAGACCCGGCTGAGCGCCAAGCAGCAGCAGACGGCGGGCGCCACCTACATCGCCGCCGCCGCGCGGCTCTTCCTCGCGGGCGACGACCGGGTCCGCCCGCTGCTCGACGGCTCCGACCGGCGCGCGCCCTCGGCCGATCCCGCCCGGGTGCTGACCCACGCCGTCGGCGGCAACCGCACCCCGGCGATCCGGCCCGACGACCCGCTCTCGGTGACGAACGGGCGCGTGTGCCAGCAGGTCACGACGAGTGCCGCCCGGGCCTGTATGCCTGACTCCGCCCCCGGTAGGTCGCCGCACTTCGCGTCCTGGGCGGAGACCACCAGTGAGCCGGGCCGCAACGCGGTCACGGCCCGCTGGACCAAGCCGGGCACCCCGGTCCGGCTGACGCCGGAGCGCGCCTTCTCGCTGGCGGGCTCCGACACGCTCGCCCTGCGGGTGATGGTGCCGCCGAACACCCGGGGCACCCGGCTCGACGTCGCCCTCACCGACACCTCCGGCAAGCGGGTGGGGCTCGGTCAGGTCACCGTCGACGGCCTTCCCGGCTCCGACTCGACGGCCGCGTACTGGGCGCGTGAGGTCCGCGTCCCGCTGAAGGCCGCCGTCAGCGCCGGTGTCGACCTGAAGCGGACGCAGTCGCTGGACCTCACCCCGCGCAGCGGCTCCGGCGAGCTCTGGTTGATGGACGCCTGGGGCTGGCGCCCCGGCACCCCGGTGGTACGCCCCGTCGCGCTCTCACGTGTCGACATCGGCAGGCTGACGGTCAAGGAGGGCGACTCCGGCACCCGCACCTACCGCGTGCCCATCCAAGTCACCGGCAAGGGCACCGGTGTGATCAAGCTCGCCGTCCGCGACCCGGAGACCCGCAGGTCCACCATCCGCACCGTGACGGTGAAGGCCGGTGGCTCCGTGGACGTGCCGATCACGGTCACGGGCAACTCCCGCTACAACTACGACCTCAGCCACGAGATCGCGGCCAAGGCCATGCGCGGCACTGCGGTCGGCGGCGCCTTCGGAGGCGTGCTCGTCGAGAACGACGACCCCATGCCCACGGTCACCGTGACCCCGGTCGCCGACTCGGTCACCGAGGGCCAGAAGCTCACCTGGAAGGTGGAGCTCTCCCAGCCCGCCGACATCAGCATCGAGACGCGGTTCGACCTCCTGCCGGTGCGCGAGGGCACGGAGCTGTCCACGAAGGATGTCGACGAGGAGTGGCTCTCCAGCCTCGGCGAGGACGCCGACCCGGAGCGGCCCCTGTCCACGAACAGTCCCTCCCTCTGGGTGTCCGTCCCCAAGGGCGAGACGAGCACCGAAGTGTCCGTGCCCACGGTCACCGACGCGCTGACCGAGTCGGAGGAGTCCCTGCGGATGCAGGTGAACATCCTCAAGGAGAACGAGTGGCTGGAGGGCCCCCTCCTCACGGGGAAGGTCACGGACACACACCAGGGCTGACGCCCGGGGGCCACGTCCCGCGCTGACGGTCCCTGAGCGCACCACCTGAACGATGGCACCGGCCCCCGCCACGGGGACCGGTGCCATCGGCGTGAGGGAGCCACGCGGGGACTGCCGGACCGGATCGGGGTGGTGAAGCTCCTCCCGTAATCCTGTCCTCGCGGCGGACCCTTCGGTCCGGGGGGCCTGCGCGTCGGTGAGCAGTGGGTCATAGTCGGTCGAGCGCCGGCGGCCCGACATGAAGGAGAGGAAGTCCTTCACGAACGCGCTGCGGGAGTACCTCGCGTCGGCGTCGGCCACCGTGCGCCGGTGTCGGCCGAGTTCGAGGCGGCACAGCCCCGTGCTCTTCAGTTCCGCGACGGATCATTTCGGTGGCCTCGGGTCGTGAAAAGCGTGTACCCGGCCTTGTCGATCACCGCGTGGGCGCGGGCGGCCGCTTTCGAATCTCGTACCCTCCGCCATTGCTCCCACCGGGCAATACGCCGAAGGGCCCCGCGGTTCGCTGCGAGGCCCTTCGGCGTCCGTGGTTCTCGGTGGGGTTCAGCGGCACAGGGCGGTGTCCACGGCGCGTTCGAGGCTGCGCCGGCTCGCCTCGTCGGTGAGCTGCATGGTGACCGCGACACTGGCGGCGCGGCCGTCGTCGGTGGCGCCGCTCCGGGTCTCGTACCCCGGGAAGCTGCCGCCGTGGCCCCAGGAGAGGCCGCCGCACGGCAGCGGTCTGCTGACGAGGCCGAGTCCGTAGCGGGCGCCGGGGCCGAAGGTTGCTTCGGCGGGGACGGTGGAGCGCATCCGGACGAGCTGGGCCGGGGGCAGGAGGCGGCCGGCCAGGAGTGCGCCGAAGAAGCGGTTGAGGTCGGAGTCGGTGGAGATCAGCTGGCCTGCCGCCCAGCCCCAGGAAGGGTCGGTCTCCGTGATGTCGCGCAGCGGTCCGTCCGCCGGTTCCCGGTAGTAGCCGTGGGGGTGGGGCTCCCGGATGCTCGCGTCACCGGGGGCGGGGAAGTAGGTGTGGCGCAGCCCGACGCGCTTGATGATGCGCCGGTCGATCTCCTCGGCCAGGGGGCGGCCGGTGACCTTCTGGACGATCAGGCCGGCCACGATGTAGTTCGTGTTGCTGTACGCCCATTTCTTCCCGGGGGCGAAGTCGGCCGGATGCCGCAGGGCGGTGGCGAGCAGTTCGCGGGGGGTGTAGTAACGGACTTCGTCCCCGAGGTAGTTGGTGTAGTTGGGCAGTCCGCTGGTCTGCTGGAGGAGCTGGCGGACGCTGATGCGGCGCCCGTCGATCCTCTCCCCGCGGACGAGACCGGGCAGATAGGTGTCGATGTCGGCGTCGAGGTCCATCCTCCGCTCCGCGACGAGTTGGAGGACGACGACCGCGACGAAGGTCTTGGTGTTGCTGCCGATCCGCACCTGTCCGTCGTCGGGCACCGGTGCGTGGGTGGCCAGGTCGCCGAGCCCTGCGGTGTAGGTGCGGGTGCGGGTGCGGCCGTCATGGTCCTTCACGCTCGCCAGCGCGGCCGGCATCCCGTCGTCGCGCACCAGTGCGTTCAAGGCCTGCTGGACGGGGTCCGTTTGCCTGGTGGAGGCGGCGGAGGCGGATGCGGGCTGGGTGAGGGCGGCCAGTGTCATGACTCCGATGGCCAACGCGGCTGCGGCCGATACGGTTCGTCGCCGGGTGCCCTGCCGGCGGACCGGCGAGCGGAGTCCTTGTCGTGCCTGCTCGCGCATGCGTCAACTCCTGCTGGATCGTCGGGCCGTTGTCGGGCTTGTGGGTGTGGGTGTGGGTTGCCTGGGTGCGTGGTTCATCCGCACAGGGCCCTGTCCACGGCGTCCTTCACGTGCTGCACGGCCGTCTCGTCCGTCGGGATGCTGGTGACCGTGACGTTGACGGCGCGGCCGTCCTCGGTGACGCCGCCCCGGGTCTCGTATCCGGGGATGTCGCCGCCGTGGCCCCAGTAGACGCCGCCGCACGGCAGCGGCCTGCTCGTGAGCCCCAGCCCGTAACGCAGCCCGGAGGTCCCGGCGGGGACGGTCGTGCGCATCTCGGCGAGCTGGGCCGCCGGGAGGAGGCGGCCGGCCAGGAGTGCGCCGAAGAAGCGGTTGAGGTCGGAGTCGGTGGAGATCAGCTGGCCTGCCGCCCAGCCCGCGGACGGGTCGATCTCCGTGAAGTCGCGCAGCGGTCCGTCCGCCGGGCTGCGGTGGTAGCCCTGGGGGTGCGGCTCTCGGATGGTCTTGTCGCCGGGGGCGGGGAAGTAGGTGTGGCGCAGCCCGACGCGCTTGATGATGCGCCGGTCGATCTCCTCGGCGAGGGGGCGGCCGGTGACCTTCTGGACGATCAGGCCGGCCAGGAGGTAGTTGGTGTTGCTGTATCCCCACGTCTTGCCCGGAGCCGCGTCGGCCTTGTACCGGAGGGCGATGTCGAGCAGCTCGCGCGGCTCGAAGTACCGGTGCCTGAGCTCGTCGTCGTCGATGTGCATGCCGTAATCGGGGAGTCCGCTGGTGTGCTGGAGGAGTTGGCGGACGGTGATGCGGCGCCCGTCGATCTCCTTCCCGCGGACGAGGCCGGGCAGGTAGGTGTCGACATCGGCGTCGAGGGCGATCTTCCCTTCGGCGACCAGTTGCAGAACCACGACCGCCGTGAACGCCTTGGTGTTGCTGCCGATCCGGACCTGACCGCCCCTGGGCACCTTCGAGCCGGTGGCCAGGTCGCCGACTCCCGCGGTGTAGGTGCGGGTGCGGCCGTCACGGTCCTTGACGCTCGCCAGCGCGGCGGGCATCCCGTCGTCGCGCACCAGCGTGTTCAGGGCCTGCTGGACGGCGTCCGGCCGGGCGGTGGCGACAGCAGCGGAGGCGGAGGCGGCGGGTGGGGTGAGGGCGGCCAGTGTCATGACGCCGATGGCCATCGCGGCCGCGGCCGATACGGCTCGTCGCCGCCTGCCGCCCTGCTGCCGGGTCGAGGAACGGGGGCCCTGCTGGGTCCGAGCACGCATGAGTCAACTCCTGGGCCGAGAAATCGTTTGGTCGGGGCACGATCCTGGTTTCCGGGGCCCCTCGACCGCATCGCGGCAAGGCGGGAGAAATCGCTCCCCCGATCGGGGGAGGCTGCCGGTGAGCCACCCGGTGATACTGGCGCCCATGATCAGGGGAATCCGGCCGCTGCTGCGCGGCTCCACGTATTCGGGTGTGCTGTTCGCCTACTGCGGCGCGCTGGCAAGCCTTCCGCTGCTGCCCTTCGCCCTGCTGCCCGCGGCGTTGTGGCCGTCCGGACCCGAGAGTGTGCGGATCGTCCTGGTCCTGCTCGTCTGGGCGGTGCTGGTCGGCTCGGCCGGGCTGGTGCGCCCCGTGCGGCGGGCGCTGGTCGCATCCGCCCGCCGGCTGCTGCAGGTGCCGCTGCCGAATCCGGTGGCCGGTCGCCGGGCCTCCGGTTCACCCGGCCTCGACCGCTGGCGGACCCCGCTCTGGCTGGTGCTGCACGTGGCCGTCGGGTGGATGGGGGCGATGGCCGGCGGGATGCTGTTCATCATGGGCATCGCACTGCCGGGGAACTGGATCGGCGCCGAGGCGCGGCTGAGCCTGTTCGGTTCGTCGCTCCAGGCTTCGGGCGGGTGGAGCTGGGTGGTGGCGGCCGTGTTCATCGTGCTGGCGGTGACCATCTGCGTACTGGTGACGAAGCTCCTGCGGTGGTCTGCGCCGCGGCTGCTGGGTCCGTCGGCGGCCGAACGGCTCGCGTTGGCCGCCGAGCGGGAGATGCGGCTGGCCGAACGCAACCGGATCGCCCACGAGTTGCACGACTCGATCGGCCACACGCTGACGGCGGCCACCATCCAGGCGGCGGTGGCGGGCGAGATGCTCTCCGCCGACCCGGTGGCGGCGCGGGCCGCGATGCGCAGCATCGAGGAGTCGACGCGGGCCGCGCTGGAGGACCTGGACTACGTACTCGGAGTGCTGCGCGAGGAACAGTCGGGGACGGCACCGACCCGGACCCTGGCCGACCTCCCCGGGCTGCTGGACCGTCTGCGGCACGCGGGGGCCGTGGTGGAGCCGGAGCTGTCGGGCGAGTTGGCGCAGGTGCAGGGGACGCTCTCCCGGGCGGCGTACCGAATCGTCCAGGAGGGGCTGACGAACGCGCTGCGCCACGGGGCGGGCGGCCCGATCGGCATCAAGGTGGTGGCCGGGCCCGACGCGCTGGACCTCACGGTGGTCAACCGGACCGGGGCACGTACGGACCCGGGCGCGCGCCCGGGGGCCTTCCCGACCTCCGGCCACGGCCTGTCCGGACTCACCGAACGCGTACGGCTGCTGCACGGTGAGTTCCGGGCCGGCCCGGACGGTACGCAGCACTGGCGGCTGGCCGTCCGGCTCCCGGTGCGGGCGTCGGCGTGAGTGCTTCCGGCGCGGACGAAGGCACGGCCCTGCCTGCCTTCGCCGACCCCGCCACCACCGGCCCCACCACCACCGGCCCCACCGCCGTCGGCCCCACCGTCGCCGGTCCCGCCGTCAGCCTCTCCGCCGTCGCCGACCCCGCCGTCAGACTCCTGATCGCCGACGACGACGAGGTGACCCGCAGCGGCCTGGGCATGCTGCTCGCCGCCCAGCCGGGGATCACGGTGGTCGGCGAGGCCGCCGACGGCGTCGAGGCGGTCGAACGGGCGCGGGTCCTGCGGCCGGACGTGGTCCTGATGGACGTCCGGATGCCGCGTCGCAACGGGATCGAGGCCACCCGCCAGCTGCTGGCCGAAACGGCCGACCCGCCGAAGGTCGTGGTGATCACCACCTTCGAGAACGACGGCTACGTCACCGCCGCCCTCGGCGCGGGCGCCAGCGGCTTCGTCCTCAAGCGCCTCCCGGTACGCCGGATCGCCGAGGCGGTCCGGGTGGTGGCGGCGGGCGAGGCGGTGCTCTTCCCGGCCGCACTGGGCCGCATGGTCGCCGCCCGTCCGCTGGGCTCCGCCGAGGCCCTGCCGCAGGCCGACCTGACCGGGCGGGAGGAGGAGGTGCTGCGCCTGATGGCCACCGGCCTCTCCAATCCGGAGATAGCGGAGGCCCTCACGGTGAGCCTGGAGACGGTCAAGACCCACGTCGGAAACGTGCTGACCAAGCTCGGCGCGCAGAACCGGACCCATGCGGTGGTGATCGCGTACGAGTCCGGCCTGATGGTCCCCGGCTTCACCGGCTGACCGGCCCCCGGTCGGCTGACCGGCTTCCGGTCAGCTTCCACGGCGTCCCGCGCCCCGCCTCCATGGCATGATCACGCGGCCGTGGGTGCACACGGATACACACGGGTGCACACATGCAGTCCCCGGTAGTCCTTCTCGGTGCCGGGACTTCCAACCGTCGCTGAAAGCTCCGGATCCGGAGGAGCTGCCGGGGGCCTGGCCAGAGCCAACGAGAGGGTCACTCGGATCGGCGGACGTCTCCGTCGACGGTGCGGCTCGCTCTGGTTTTCTGGTGTATTGACGATTCTCCTCCCAATTTCTCGCTGGTCAAGGGGTTTGATAACTCTTTCTCCCGTATGCCCGGATGCTGGTACTCAGGGCTTCCGGCGCACCCCGCTTCGGAGCCGTGTGACCACCGTCACCCGGCTTCTTCGGATTCCGTGTCGTCCGGATGAGGGGGGCCGTGCGTATGCCGGGTGAGACCGAGGAGATCCAGGAGTTGTTTGTTGACCGTCGAGGAGTTCGAAGAGTTCTACGCGCTGACGGCTGCCCGGTTGACGGGGCAGTTGTTCGTGATGCTCGGCGACCAGCACGAAGCGCAGGACGTGGTGCAGGAAGCTTTCGTCAAAGGGTGGAGCCGGCGGCGTCAGCTCGATCGCGACGGGCAGCCCGAGGCATGGATCCGTACGGTCGCCTGGCGGCTGGCGGTGAGCCGGTGGCGGGGGCGGCGGCGGGCGGCCGATGCCTGGCAGCGCAGTGGTGCGCCGCCCCATACGGAGGCGCCGGGGCCGGAGACGGTGGCGCTGGTGGAGGCGTTGCGGGAGCTGCCTGCCAAGCAGCGCCGCACGCTGGCGCTGCACTACGTCTGTGATCTGACCGTCGAACAGATCGCCGTGGAGACCGGCCTTGCGGCCAGCACCGTCAAGACACATCTGGCCCGGGGCCGGGCCACGCTCTCGCACCGTCTGCAGGATCCGCGTACCGAGGAGGGGCCCTGTGTCTGAACCCCGAGACCCACTGAGGTCCCTGTTCAAGGAAGCCGCGGCGGTCGGTCAGTCGCGTGCGCGTTCCGCGCCGCCGTCGTACATCACCGAGCGCGGCCGGCGCGTACGCAGGCGGCGGATGGTCGCGCTGGCCGTGGGTGCCTGTCTGGTCTTCTCCGGTACGGGTGCGGCCGTGGCCACGCTCCTGCCGGACAGCAGGAGCGCCACCGTGCCCGCCACCACCCCGTCGCCCGTTCCGTCGCCCCGGACCTCGCCCTCGCCGGCCACGTCCTCGCCCAGCGCGCCCAGGACCAGCCTGCCGCCCATGAATACGCCCTCCTCCAGCGAAAGCGAGAGCCGGAGCCCGTCGGGGTCGACCACCGCTCCCGGCCGGAACGTCACTCTGCCGCCTCCCTGATCCGGGCGAAGCCGATGAGCCGGACGAACCGAGAAGAACAGAAAGATCGGGAGAACGTGCAGTGAGCATTTCCGCTCCGCAGCGGCAGGCGGAGAAGCAGCAGAAGCATCCGTACGCCGCCGGCGCCGCGATCGCCGCTCCCCGGCGCGCGCCGGTGCCTCCCCACCGGCGGTTCCCGCGGATCGGGGCCGCCGATCGCGAGGTGCTGTGGCTGTATCTGCTGACCCGGGCCGGGATCTGGACCACCGCGTACTGCACCCGGTGGCTGTTCCCCGACGACGGGCGGTCCCACCATGCCGGTTCGTTCTTCTCCTCGTGGCAGCGGTGGGACTGGTGGCACTACCTGCACATAGCCCAGTCCGGTTACTTCCCGGACGGGACCGGCCCCTGGACGGCCGACTGGGACAACAGGGAAGCCTTCTTCCCCGGCTTCCCGTTCCTGCTGCGCGCCGTCCACACCGTCGTCCCCAGCTGGCCCGCCGCCGGTGCGCTGATCTCGTTCGTGGCCGGCGGGGTCGCCGTACTGGCCCTGGCCCGGATCGCCCGGCTGCATCTGCCGCAGGAAGGGGCGGGGACGCGCGCGGCGCTGTTCTTCCTGCTCTCCCCGTGCGCGGTCTTCCTCGCCGCCGGCTACACCGAGGCGCTCTTCCTCGCCTTCGCCCTGCCGGCCTGGCTGGCCGCCCAACGGCTCAACTGGCCACTGGCGGCCCTCCTCACCTGCCTGGCCACCACCGTCCGGGTCAGCGGCCTCTTCCTCGCCGGGGCGCTCGCGGTGCACTTCCTGGTGACCGCCCGTACCCCGGCGCACTGGCGCCGTCTTCCCTGGCTGGCGCTGCCCGCCCTGCCGCCGCTGCTCCACAGCTGGTACCTGCACGCGCACACCGGCGACTGGATGGCCTGGAAGCACGCCGAGGAGCGTGGCTGGTACCGCGAATTCCACGCCCCCTGGGAGGCGTGGAAGAACACCTGGCACGCCGCCTTCGGGCACTCCCAGAGCACGGGTTACGCCCTGATGTGCCAGGCCGAACTCCTGGCCATGGTCGTCGGCCTGGTGCTGTGCGGCCTGCTGCTCCGGCAGCGGCGCTGGGCGGAGGCGACGTACATCGCGCTCAGCCTGTGGGCGCTGGGCACGTCCTACTGGTACACCTCCGTGCCCCGGGCGACCCTGCTGTGGTGGCCCCTGTGGACCGGGCTCGCCGCGTGGAGTCTGCGGAGCCCGCGCGTCAGGACCGTCTGCCTCACCGTCGGGGCGCCGCTGACGACGATCGTCGCCGTCACGTTCCTCTCCGGACGGTGGGCCGGCTGACCCTCACCGGGCGCTCTTCCGGAACGGGTTTCACCCTCCCGGCCGGTCCCGGTGGCACGGGCTCCCGTACGGGTGCTTGCTGGTTCCAGGGTGCGTCGGTCCGACGACGGCCCGGAGCCGGAGGAGGTGAGCCACCGACCATGGAGCCGCGACCGGAGACGCCGTCGGACGCCCGGCGCCGGGCCCTGCGCACTCCGCGGGCCGCGGGAACGGCCGGGGTCGTCTTCGCCCTGCTGCTCGCCGCCGCCATCGTCATGATCCGGCTGGCGATCCCGTCCGGGCCGGGCAAGGGCTCCGGCGAGTGGCTCACCGATCCCTCGCGCCGGCGCACGGTGCGGACGGCGCTCGAACTCGTACCGTTCGCGGGCATCTCGTTCCTGTGGTTCATGGGGGTGGTACGCACACGCATCGGGGACGCCGAGGACAAGTTCCTCGCCACCGTCTTCCTGGGCAGCGGCCTGGTCTTCGTGGCGACCCTCTTCGGGGCCGCGGCGGCGGCCGGCAGCCTGCTGGCGACGGCCGACACGACCGCGACGGGGCAGGAGCAGCAACTGTGGTTCTTCGGCGGCCACTTCACGTACAGCCTGCTGACGACCTACTCGATGCGCATGGCCGCGGTCTTCATCTTCTCGACCTCCGCCATCGGGCACCGGCTCGGCATCATGCCGCGCCCGCTCACCGTTCTCGGCGCCCTCGTCGGCCTGACCCTGCTCTTCGCGACCAGCAGCCTCGCCTGGTCCGAGCTGTCATTCCCCCTGTGGGCCCTGGTCGTCAGCATCCACATCCTCGTGGCCGCACCGACCGGGTCACGGCACGTGCGGCAGTGAACCCGTCGGACCGGCGATGACCCCACCGGTCGCCCCGTGACCCCACCGGTCGCCCCGTGACTCCATCGGTCCGCCTGTGCTCGCGGATCCGGAACGGCCCTCGCACGCTGAGGCGGAAGCACTACTGGAAGGGCGGCCCCTTGATGAGGCTTGTCGTCGATCTCAACCGGTGCCAGGGGTACGCACAGTGCGCGTTCCTGGCACCCGATGTCTTCGCCATGCACGGCGAGGAATCCCTCCTGTACAACCCGCACGCCGACGAGACACAGCGCGAGCAGGTGCTGCGCGCCGCCACCGCGTGTCCGGTGCAGGCCATCCTGGTGGAGGACCCGGACGAGGTACCGGCCGCGGTGGGTCGGGGGCTGTCCGGTGTCCGGTGACGGTGCTCTGGAGCGGCTGAGGCGCGAGGGGCGGATCGTGATCGTCGGCGCCTCCCTGGCCGGCCTCCGGGCCGCGGAGACCCTGCGGAAGGAGGGGTTCACCGGTTCGCTCACGCTGATCGGCGACGAGCCCCATGAGCCGTACGACCGGCCGCCGCTCTCGAAGCAGGTCCTGCTGGGCCACGCGTCCGCCGATCACACCGAGCTGCCCCGGCAGCACGGGCTCGACGCGCAGTGGCGGCTGGGGGTCGCCGCCACCGGGCTGGACATGGCGGCCCGGCGGGTGCGGCTGGACGACGGCGACGAGGTGGAGTACGACCGGCTGCTGATCACCACCGGGGTACGGGCCCGGCCCTGGCCGCACCCGGCGGAGGCCGAGCTGGACGGGGTCTTCGTACTGCGCACCCGCGACGACGCGGCCCGGCTGCACCGGCGGCTGGCGGCCTCGCCCCGCCGGGTGCTCGTCATCGGCGCGGGCTTCACCGGCTCCGAGATCGCCTCGGCCTGCCGCGAGCGCGGGCTGCCGGTGACCGTCGCCGAACGCGGGGCGGCGCCCCTCGTGGGCGCGCTCGGCGGGGTGGTCGGCCAGGCGGCCGCGGAGCTCCAGCGCGCGCACGGGGTGGATCTGCGCTGCGGGATCATGGTCACCGGTCTGGAGGGCGACTCGGCGGGCCGGTTGCGGCGGGCCCATCTGTCCGACGGCACCACCCTCGACACGGATGTCGCCGTCGTCTCGCTCGGCGCGACGCGGAACACCGAGTGGCTGGCCGGGTCCGGGCTCGGCGCCGGTCCGCGCGGCATCGCCTGCGACGCGGGGTGCCGGGCCTTCGACGTACGCGGCATCGTGACCGACGACGTCTTCGTCGCCGGTGATGTCGCCCGGTCCCCGCACGCGCTGTTCGGGTATCAGTTCCTCTCCCTCGAGCACTGGGGCAACGCCGTCGCGCAGGCCGCGACCGCGGCGCACAACATGATCAGCAGCAGCTCCGAGCGCCGCCCGCACCTGTGGGTGCCGGCCTTCTGGTCCTCCCAGTTCGGGGTCAACATCAAGTCGGTCGGCGTCCCGTCCCTGGGCGAGGAGGTCATCGTCGCCCAGGGCTCGCTCGCCGACCACCGCTTCACGGGTGTGTACGGGTACCAGGGCCGGGTCATCGCCGCGGTCTCCTTCGACCAGACGAAGTGGCTGGAGTTCTACCAGCGGCAGATCGAGTCGGGCGCCCCGTTCCCGCCGGATTACTCCTCGGTGGACCGCAGGACCGAGGGCCTGCGGCCGGTCCCGGCCGACTTCCCGGACCCCTCGCTGCCCACCCACGGCCCCACCGTCACCGTCAGCGGCTACTCGCCGGCCGACCAGCGGATCACCTTCACCCCCGGCCGGGGCTGACGGCGCCACCGCGCCACGTACCGCTGCCCCACGTGCCGGTGCGCCACGCACCCGCTGCCCCGAGACCGCTGCCCCACGTCCGTCACGGACGCCACCAAGGACGCCAGCAAGGACCCGCCACCATGACGCAAGACACACTCCTGCGGCAGATCATCGACTACGCCAACCGCGCCGACCCGTACCCGCTGTACACCGAACTCCGCAAGAAACCGGTGCGGCAGGAGGGGGACGAGCTGTTCGTCGTCAGCACGTACTGGGAGATCAAGAGTCTGCTGCACGATCCCCGGATCAGCTCGGACGCCCGCAACCTCTCCCCCGGCGCCGCGGGCACCCTGCTCCAGGAGGAGGAGGACTCACCGCTGCCGCCCTCCTTCCTGCGGCTGGACCCGCCCGAGCACGACCGGCTGCGCCGGATGACGATGCGGCCGTTCGGGCCGCCGGAGACACCCCGGCGCGTGTACAACATGCGCGGCGAGCTGGCCCGCATCGTCGACGGCCTCATCGACGGGTTCGGGGACCGGAAGGAGGTCGACATCGTCGACGACTTCTCGTACCCCTTCCCCGTCACCGTGATCTGCCGGCTGCTGGGCGTGCCGCGCGAGGACGAGGCGCGCTTCCACTCCTGGGCCGACACCATCGCCGCCGGCCTCGACCCGGACCCGGGCGGGGATCCCGGTGAGCAACGCCGCGCCACCCACGAGGCCCGCACCGAACTGGGGATGTACCTGTCCGGGCTCATCGACGAACGCAGCGGTGCCCCCGGCGACGACATGCTCTCCGCGCTGGTCACCCAGCAGGGCCCGGACGGGCAGATGAGCCGGATCGAGGTGCTCAGCACCGCGGCGCTCCTCCTGATCGCCGGTCACGAGACCACGGTCAACCTCATCACCAACGGGACGCTCACCCTGCTGCGCAACCCCGGCGTCCTCGAACGGCTGCGCGACGACTCCCGGTTGGCCGTCCCGCTGGTGGAGGAGCTGCTGCGCTTCGAGCCGCCCGTGCAACTGCTCCCGCAGCGCACCACACTCGCGGACATCGACATCGCCGGCACCACCATCCCCAAGGGCGCCTCCGTCTGGCTCGTCCTGGCGGCCGGCAACCGGGATCCGCAGCGGTTCCCCGACCCCGACCGCTTCGACCCCGACCGGCCGGACATCCAGCATCTCGGCTTCGGCAGCGGCATCCACAACTGCTTCGGCGCGCCACTCGCCCGGCTGGAGGCCCAACTCGCCCTGACCGCGCTGGCCCACCGGCTCGACGGCCCCCGACTGGTCGAGGACCCGCCCCCGTACCGGCAGAACGCCGTGCTGCGCGGACCCCGTCATCTGAACATGGCGTTCGACGCCCTCCGCGGCTGAGTCCGGCCGACACCTCCACGCGCGGGGCCGGGCCGACGATGATGGGCGGATGCCGACGCACGAACCGGACCGGCGCGAGACCGGGCCCTCGCTGGAGCGGATCCTCGGGCTGATCGACCCCGGAATGCTCGATGTCGTCGTGGCACCGTGCGGCACCGGTGTGCCGGTGACCGATGTGGTGCTGCACGACCCCGGCGAGGAACGGGAGGACGACGGCGCACGGACGGCGGCCGGGCTGATCCTGCTCGCGGTCGGTGTGGAGGCCGCCTCGCCCGACGCGCTCGACGTGCTGCGCGCCGCCGACCGGGCCGGGGCGGCGGCCGTGGTGATGCGGCGGGGCGCCCGGGGGCCGCGCGCCGAACTGGTGGAGGCGGCGGGCCGGGGGCGTACGGCGCTGCTGACCCGGCGGCCGGAGCAGGGGTGGACGGAGGTGCTCGGCCGGTTGCGGACCGCCCTGGTCCACAGCGCCCCGGCCGGAGCCGCCGGGGTGGCGGGGCTGTGGCCCGGCGACCTGTCCGGGCTGGCCAATACGGTGGCCGACCTGGTCGGCGGGGCCATCACGATCGAGGATCCGCAGTCGCGGGTGCTGGCCTATTCGCGGATGGACCACGAACCCGACCCGATGCGCCGGCTGACCATCCTCGGCCAGGAGGTCCCCCGCTGGCGGGTCGACGAGCTCCGCGAGAGCGGCTTCTTCCGGGCGCTGTGGAGCACCGAGGACGTGGTGCGGCTGCCCGCCGACGACCGGTACGCCGAGCGGCTGGCCATCGCGGTGCGCCACGGCTCCGAGGTGCTCGGGTCCATCTGGGCCGCCGCCGACGGCCGGCCGCTCGCCGAGGACGCGGCGGCAGCGCTGCGCACCGCGGCCCGGGCCGCCGTACCCCATCTGTCCCACCATCAGACCTGGGGCCGGGCGGCTGCCAGGGCACGGGAGGGAGCGGTGCACGCGCTGCTGAGGGGGGACGTCCGGTCCGCGCACGAGGCCGGGGTCACGGCGGACCGGCCGTACGCGGTGGTGGTCGCGGAGGCGTACGACGGACCGGGAGCCGAGGGACACGACGGTCGGGGCCCGGAAACGCACGACGGGCGGGAAGCCGGGGCGTACGACGCACCGGGCACGGCACGCGAGGGGCGGGACGCGGTGCGTGCCGGGCAGCGGGTGCTGGATGTGCTCGCGCTTCGGGCCGCCGCGTACCGGCCGGGGTGTGTGACCGCGCGGTCCGGGCGTCGGCTGTACGTGCTGGTCCCGGCCGGGGACGGGGAGGCCGATCCGTCGCGCACCCTGCTGGCGGGCGCGCGTTCGGTGCCGCGCGACGTGGTCCTCGCGGGCGCCGGGCCGGTGGCGGCCGGGCTGTCCGGGCTGCCCGCCTCGCGGGAGGCCGCGGAGCTGGTGGTGCGGGTGCTGCGGGAGCGGGCCGCGAGGCTGCCGGCCGGGGAGGCGCGGTCGGCGGTGGCGGCGTACGACGAGGTGGTCCCCGAGGCGACGGTGCTCCGGCTCCTCGACCGGGTGGAGCCGTTGTGGGGGTCGCTGTCGGGGCCGGTGCACGCGATGGCGGAGCACGACCGGGTGCACGGTTCGGCGTACGGCGACTCGGTCACCGCGTATCTGGACGCGTCCTGCGACACCGGCACGGCCGCGCGGCGCCTCAATGTGCACCCCAACACCCTGCGGTACCGGCTGCGCCGGGCCCGGGAGCTGTTCGGCGTCGATCCGGCCGACCCCGCGGTGCGGCTGCTCGCGGAGATCGGGCTGCGGCTCGCGGCCCGCCGGCCGCACGGGACCGGGAGCACTTGATCGTTCCGCTGTCCGGTACGGCAAGGGAATCGGGCGGGCGTCGTCGTGTCGGTCGAAGACGCGCCGTCCCCTGCGCGCCGATGCTGTCCGTACGACATACGTGGCAGCTGTGGCGGACATGGCAGATGGAGGGGTGTTGTCGTGGTTCACATGACTTCCGGTTCGGCGTCCCGGCAGCGCGGTGAGCGCCGCACGGCGGCGCTGGCGCGTGCCGTCGAGGACGGGCTGCTCGGTCCGCACTCGCCCGTGGTCGGTCTGCTCGACGTGGACGGTGTGCTGGCCGCGGTGGGCGCGCTGAACGAGGCGTTCGCGGGGCCCGCCCCGGTGCAGCACACGTTCGCCGCCAAGGCGTGCGGTCTGGTGCCGGTGCTGCGGCTGCTCGCGGACGCGGGGATGGGGTGCGAGGTCGCCTCGCCCGGTGAGCTGGAGCAGGCCCTCGCGGCCGGGTTCCCGTATGACCGGCTGGTCTTCGACAGTCCCGCCAAGACCGTCGGGGAGCTGGAGTTCGCGCTCGCCCACGGCATCGCGATCAACCTGGACAACTTCCAGGAGCTGGCCCGGGTGGACCGCCTGCTGGCCGGCCGGGAGGCGGCCGGACCCATCGGGCTCCGGGTGAACCCGCAGGTCGGGGCCGGGGCCATCGGCGCGATGAGCACCGCGACCGCGACCTCGAAGTTCGGTGTCGCGCTGCGTGATCCGGGTGCCGTGGACGCGGTGACCGAGGCGTTCGAGCGCCGCCCCTGGCTCAACCGGCTGCACGCGCACGTCGGTTCCCAGGGCTGCCCGCTGCCGCTCATCGCCGAGGGCATCCGCGCGGCGTACGAGCTGGCCGAGCGGATCAACGACCGGCTGGGCCACGCCCGGATCACCGGGATCGACATCGGCGGCGGCCTGCCCGTCAACTTCACCGACGAGGACGACCGGCCCACGTACGCCGATCACGTCGCCGGGCTCCGGGCGGCCGTACCGGGTCTCTTCGACGGCCGCTACACCCTCGTCACCGAGTTCGGCCGCTCGCTGCTGGCCAAGAGCGGCACGATCGGCACCGTCGTCGAGTACACCAAGTCGGCCGGCGGCCGGCGGATCGCGGTCACGCACGCGGGCGCCCAGGTCGCCACCCGTACGGTGTTCATGCCCGGCTCCTGGCCGCTGCGCGTCGAGGTCTTCGACGCCGCGGGCCGCCCCAAGCAGGGGCCGCCCCAGGTCGTCGACATCGCGGGCCCCTGCTGCTTCGCCGGGGACCTCACCGCGACCGGCGTCGAGCTGCCGGCCATCGAGCCCGGCGACGTGGTGGCCCTCCACGACACCGGCGCGTACTACTTCTCCTCGCACTTCTCGTACAACTCGCTGCCCCGGCCCGCGGTGTACGGCTACCGCACCGACGCCGGCGGGCGGGTGCGGTTCGCGCCGGTGCGCGAGGCGCAGAGCGTGCGCGAGGTCGTCGAGGAGAGCGGTCTCGCGCAGGCGGAGGCGCTGGTGGAGCTGCGCAGGACGTGACGGCCCCGGAACCCGGAGGCGCCGCGCACCCGTCTCAGCGGACCCGCGCCACTCCCACGTACACGCCATTGGGCTCGTACTCCGGCGCCTGGGTGTCCTTGTACCACTCGGGGCCGGACACCAGTCCGGGGGCCACGAACTCCAGCCCCTCGAAGAACCGCTCGACCTGGGCGCGGTCGCGGGCGAGCAGTGTCATGCCGCCCTCCCGGTACGTACTGCCGATCCGCTCGGTCAGCTCGGCCGGCAGGAAGTCCGCGGTGCCGTGCGAGAAGATCAGGTAGCTGCCGGACGGCAACGCGCCGACGAGGGTACGGGTGAGGCCGTACGGGTCCTCCTCGTCCGTCAGGAAGTGCATCAGCGCGATCAGGGACAGCGCGATCGGTCTGCTGAAGTCCAGCACCTCGCGGGCGTGCGCGAGGATCGTCTCCGGGTCGCGGACATCCCCCTCGATGTACGAGGTGGCACCCTGCGGCGTACCGGTCAGCAGGGCCTCGGCGTGACGCAGGACGATGGGGTCGTTGTCGGTGTAGACGACCCTGGCCGCCGGATCGACCGCCTGGACCACCTGGTGCAGATTCGGTTCGGTGGGGATGCCGGTGCCGATGTCGAGGAACTGGTTCACGCCCGTGCCGGCCACCCACGCCGATGCCCGGTGCATGAAGGCCCGGTTCAACAGGCAGGCGCGCCGGGCCACTTCGGGCAGCTTCTCGCCGACCTCCTGGTCGACGAGGTAGTTGTCCTTCCCTCCCAGCAGATAGTCGTACACCCGCGCCGGGTGCGGCCTGCTGGTGTCTATCCGGGACGCTGACGTGTCTTGGCCTGTGCTCATGAGGGACTCCGATGAGGTGCGCCGGCAGTGCCGTCCATCCTGGATCACCGGCGGTCCCGGCACGGGCGAACGCCGGATTCGGCCGTCCGCCCGTGGTGGGCCGTGTCCGCCCCGGTCAGGTCCTGCGGCCGAAGAATTCGATCTCGGCGACGGCGAGCCGCCGGCCGGGGCCCGCTCCGTACGTGGTGTCGGTGGTGAGCCGGGCCCTGACGATCTCCGAACCGCGCAGGTCGAAGGTCTGCTGGCCCGGCTGGTCCTTGACCCGCAGTTTCTTGCTGACGCTGGTCCCGTCGGCGGAGGTGAGCAGGACGGTGATCCTGGCGGGGCGGGCCTGGGTGAGGAACTCGTCCATCTTGGCCGATGTGCCCGAGAAGACCACCAGCTTCAGCACGCGTACCGGCTGCTCGAAGTCGCACTCCAGGTACTGGCCCACTCCGGTGTCGGCGCCGGCGGCCGAGGACGCCCAGTAACGGTTGTTGAAGCCGTCGAACGCCGCGCCCGCCGGGTGCCCCGGAGCCCTGCTGGAGGCCCGGAACCGGGTCGGCGGCACCGCCTCCGGCGTCCCGGTCTCGTCCTTGGCGAAGCCGAACCAGCCGGACATGTGCGGAAGCGCGAACCAGACCCCGCAGGCCAGCACGATCAGCACGATCGGCAGCGCCAGTCCGGGGCGGCGCCACAGCCGGCGCTTCGGCCTGGTGCCCGCGACGGGCGCCTGACGCGGCTGCCGCCGGAAGATCCGCCGCCACCAGGGAGGCCGCACCTCGGGCGGCGGGCCCGGGTTCAGGAGCAGTGCGCAGCGGATGCACAGGGTGCGGTCCGGGGCGTTCTCCGTACGGCAGTTGGGGCAGCGGACGGGTGGGGCGGGGGGCGGTCCCGGGGGTGTGTTCGCCGGATCGGGCGGTACGTCGGGCAGCGCCTCGGGCCCCGGCACCGGCTCGTCCGTGTCGTCACCGGGGCGACGCGGGGCGGCGGTCGGGGCAACGGGGGGCCGAGGGGACGGCTGCGGCCGGGGCTGAGGGTCCGGCCGCGGCGCGGGGGCGGCCGGAGGAACGTGGAGATCCCAATGCGCCCGGGGCGGCCGGGCGGTGGAAGGCGCCGGAGGCGTGCCCGGCGGCTCCTCCCACTCCAAGAACGCCTGGCACGACGTACAGAACTGTGTCCCCGGCGGGTTGTTCTGCCCGCACGACTCGCAGATCACAGCACCTCCAGGTCGAAGCCCACATGCGCCGGTATCTCCGCACGGATCAGCTCCTCCAGCCGCACCCGGTCGACCTGGTACGGCTGCGCGGCCCGGACCCGGACCGTCACCCACGGCCGCGGGCCGCCCGGGAACCGGGTGTGCGGCATCGTCGACCATGCCGTGCCGCCGCTCTCCAAGATCTCCGGCTCGATCCCGGTCTCCAGCAGCACCGCCTCCGCGAGACCGCGCCGGGTGCCCCGTCGGCTGTGCCGCTCGACCGCGCCGCGCACCGTCGCCCGCCGCTGCTCGACCGGATGGTCGGTGCGGGTGTCCACGGCCACCCACTGGGCCAGCCAGTCGAGGAAGTCCTCCGGCGCGCTGCGCGGGTCGAGGTGGGCGGGCAGGTTGTCGATGGAGAGCAGGACGGGGGCGAGTACGTCGTCGAGCGCCGCGAGGAACCGTTGCAGGAAGTCCTGCTCCAGGTAGACCGCCGGGAGCTGTTCGATCAGCGGGTGCGGCGTCGGCAGGCCGGTCACGGCTGTGCGCATGGTGGTCAGGCCTCCCGTACCCGGAGCTGGTGCTCGTAGCTGAAGACCAGCGCGTGCCGGTCCAGCGCGATCTTGGTGGTGGGTTCGCCGCGCTGCCCGTTCACGGGGTCCGCGGGGAAGAGGCGTACGTCCTCCACCAGGTCCACGCCCGCCACCTGCTGGAGCACGGCGAACGCCTCGCCCGACTGGATCGGCCGGCCGAACGGCCAGCCGTCCCGGCCCGGTCCGCCGCTCAGCGGGTTGAAGTAGCTGTAGAGGGCGGTCAGCGCCTCCTCCTGCACCTTCTCCGGCACGGCACCTCGGCGGGCCTGGACCCTGGCGACCACCGTGACGCCCTGGTAGAAGGGCCGCTCGACCACCAACCGGGCGCCGATGGGCCTCCGTTCGTCCAGATGTCCCGCGATCAGGGCGAGGGTCTGCTGCGGCGGGATCAGCTCGTCGAACCGGATCCGGCCCTGCTCGTCGCTGCGCCCGGCCGGTACGACGAGCAGCCGCACCCCGCCCGCCTCGACGTCCGAGTCCTCGCCGGCCGGGATGCACTGCACCCGGGACGCGTCGGGCGCGACCTCACGGGCCAGCAGTTCGTAGTCGTGCGGCACGACGGCCCGGTGCAGGGTCCGCAGCGTCATCGGTCCGCGCACCCGCGCGCTCTCCACCGTCTCGCCGTCCACCCCGCCCAGCGCCGGGCTGCGGTTCTCCACCCGGGCCACGTACGGGATGGCGCTGCGCAGCACCCGGAGGGTGGAGCGGGCGACATTGCCGCGCAGGCCGCCGCCGGTGCGGTACGAGCGCACGCGTACGGTGGCGCCCTTCGGCGGCACCTTCCCGTAGTAGCGGATGGAGCCGTCCTGCTCCCGTACCGCCGGACCGAACTCGACCCGCCCCGAGTTGGGGTCGAGCGTGATGTGCCGGTCCTCGGGGCCGGAGTGCGCGAAGTCGTCGACCCGGGTCCACTCCGTGCCCTGCGGGCCGCCCGTCGGATCCGCGACCTCGACGACGAAGTCGCCGGGGACGACGGGCGGGCGGCTGATCGTGAAGGTCTGGCCGGGTACGCCCTCGGCCGGGCCGAGCACCTCGTCGGTCACGGTCTCCGCGTGCACGGCGCCGACGGTCGCGCCGATCGTGAACGCGGTGATCCGGCGCACCACCGGGGGTGCCATGTAGGTGGGCTGCCCCGGGGCGGCCTCCACCAGCCGGCAGCGCAGCCAGCCGCCGGTCCGGCGCACGACGACGTTCGGGGCATGGCTTTTCGGGAGGTGCAGGATCAGCTCTCCGGACCGGTTGAAACCGCCGGTGTCGTCCTTCTCGATCTCGCAGGCCGTCCAGGCGCTGCCGTCCCACGCCTCCCAGACCAGCGGCGGGCGCAGCGGGTCCACGCCGACGCCCTCGACGGCGCAGTCCAGCCGGAGCACGACGACCCCCGCGGGGACGGCCGCGGACAGGCCCACGTAGAGGGCGTCGCCCGGCGCGGGCGTGGTGCCGAAGCAGGGGACGGAGCGGCCGAGCGCCAGTTCCTCGGTACGGTCCAGGGTGTCGCCGGAGGTGGGCCAGGTGGCGAGATGGGCGAACTCGCAGGGCACTATGGCCAGTTCGCGCTCGGTCGTGAAGACCACAGCCTCCTCGGTCTCGGTGCGCACGGTCGCGACCTCCGTGCCCACCCGCACCCGTACCGGCTCGGGCTGTGGCGCCGAGAGCCGGAACGTCACGTCGGCGCGGGCGGCCGTGGGCTGGTGGAGCCGGACCCCGATCAGGTCGAGGAAGGCCAGATAGCTCTTCTCCGGAACGCGGTTCACCCGGTAGACGAGCTGGTCGACCATGGTCGCGAAGGCCTCGATGAGGGTCACTCCGGGGTCCGACACATTGTGGTCGGTCCACTCGGGGCAGCGCTGCTGGACGAGCCGTTTCGCCTCGTCGACCAGGCCCTGGAAGTGACGGTCGTCCAGGTACGGGCTGGGCAGGGTCACGCGCCGTCCACCTCTTCGTGCTGCGGGATCACATAGAACGGGAAGACCAGGTTCCGGGGGTCGTTGGCGCCCCGCACGGTGTAGCCGATGTCGATGTACAGGACGCCGTTGTCCGCCTCGTCGAACCGGACGACGACCTCGGTGACCTCGATCCGGGGCTCCCACCGGTCCAGCGCGAGCCGCACCTCGTACGCGAGCTGCCCGGCCGTGCCCGCGTCCGCCGGGGCGAACACGTAGTCGTTGACGGCGCAGCCGAACTCCGGCCGCATCGGCCGCTCGCCCGGCGACGTCGCCAGGATCAGCCGGATCGACTCCTCCAGCTCGTGCTCCCCGCGCACCAGGGCGATGGAGCCGGTGGCGTCGGTGCGCGGCGGGAAGGCCCAGCCCGCGCCGATGAACTCCTGTCCCATGGCCGCTCAGCCTCCGATCAGCACCGTCGGGCACCCGGACACGATCGGCGCGCCGCAGGCGGCCCGGTCCCCGGCCCGGGCGGCGGGACGGCCGCCGATCAGCACCGTGGTGCTGCCGGGCGGCATGATCGCGGACGGGGCGTGGACCGCGGGCGGCGGCGACGCGCACAGGTGCGGGGTGCCGACCGTGGCGGCGGGGAGCCCGCCGATCAGCACGGTCGGGACGCCGGGGGGTCCGACCGTGCCGGGGTGGCCGGTGGGGTCACCGACCCGTGCGGCTGCTGACATGGCAGTCCGTTCCTCTCGCTCCGCGCGTCCGCGCCGTCAATTGATCTTCACCATGGGTGCGTTGACGGCCAGGGAGCCGCCACTCCTGAGGTCGGTGCGCTGCGTTCCGTCGACCGTTACCTGGGCGCCGCGGACGGCCACCGTGCCGCCGGTGGAGAGCTTGACCTCACCGTTCCCGCCGTCGACGCTCACTCCGCCGCGGGACTTCAACGTGACGCTGTCGCCGCTCAGTTCGAGCGTTCCCTGCCCGCCGTCCAGCGTGACGCCGCGGGCGGCCTTGATGGACACCTGCTGCTTGGCCTCGATGTTCACGCTGCCGTCGCTGTTGATCACGATCACGGTGCCCTTGCGGTCCAGATCGATCTTCAGCTTTCCGTCACCGGTGAGCAGGCGTACGCCCTGCGGGCCATTGGAGTCGTCCAGGATCTCCAGCTGGTCGCCGCTCTTGGAGGCGACCGAACGCCGGTTGACGGCCCCGCTGGTCGGATCGACGAGGGGGGTGCCGGGGGCGGATTCCGGGGCGGACCCCGAGGTGTCCGGAGCGCCGGTCGCCGCACCGGCCACGGCACCGGCCGCGCCCGCCGGAGCGCTGCCGCTACCGCCGCCGCCACCGCTACCGCCGCCACCGCCGCCGCTGCCCTGTGACGGCCGGTCCTTCCCGTTGTACAGACCGGCCAGGACGTACGGGCGGTCCAGGTGGCCGTGCTCGAACCCCACCAGCACCTCGTCCCCGACCTCGGGGATGAACGCCTCACCGCCGCTGGTCCCGCCCGACTGGGCCGTACGCGCCCAGTCGCTCGCGTACTCGTCCGACAGCCACGGGAACCGCACCTTGACCCGGCCCGAGCCCTCCGGGTCCTGGGTGTCCGTGACCGTCCCGCTGACCAGCCCCGCGCACCGCGAACCACCACCGGTCCCCGTGCCCGGCCCGCCGGACCCCGGCCCGCCGCCGGTCAGCCCGAACAGCGAACGCTCCTGCTGCCCGGAGACGGTGAGCCAGGTCTCGTAGCCGCGCACCGGGTCGAAGACATGCCGGGACGACGTGACCGTGTACCGCCCCTCGAACGGTGCCCCCACCGCGTTGAGCGCCACCGCGCTGCCGGCCCGCACCTCCGGGTTCCCCCGGATCACCGCCTCCAGCTCCGCGAACGACCCGGCGATCCGTTCCGCCAGGGCCTTCGCCGCCTGGTCCACCTGCGCCTGCGCCCCGTACGCCGCGTCGGTGACCACGAAGCGCGCCTCGCCGAACGGGGCGGACACCTCGGCCGCGCTCACCCCCAGCTCCAGCGTCGCCGACTTCCCGGCGGGCGCCCGCCCGACCAGCGGCTGCTTGGCCTTGACGTCCCAGCCGCGCACCTCGACCTCGGAGACCTGCTCGGCACAGGACACCCCGGCCCGGCAGCGCAGCAGGTTGCTGCCCATCTCCAGGACCAGCGGGTCGCGGTCGGCCCGCGCCGAACCGTCGGGTGCGCCGCTCGCCTCCGCGGGCCGGGTGATGTGCAACTGGCCGTCGAGCACATATGCCTGGGCGCCCGCCTCCTCCGCCAGGTCGCGGATGAACTCCCAGTCCGTGACGTTGGGCTGGGCGATGTGTTCGAGCACCGGACCGGCCACGTCGACGTTGCCCGGCTTGAGTCCGGCGCGCTGGGCGACCTGGGCGCAGATGTCGGCGAGGGTCATGTTCTGGTAGCTGGCCACCCGGCGCCCCCGGAACAGCCGGTGCGACTCGTCGAGCCCGCGTACGACGGTGAACGTGCCGGTCTCGTCGAGCTCCACCTCCAGGGCGGTCACGACCCCCTTGAGCAGCGGCTTCGGTGCCGAGTCGCCGCCCGCACGGGCCAGCAGCCGGGCCTCGCTGCCGATCTTCAGCCCGGTCTGTTCCAGCAGCACCCGGTCCGGGTCGCGGAAGCGCAGGAGAAACAGGTCGGGCAGCGTCCGGCTGTCGTCGACGTACCCCTCGACCAGGGTGTTCACGAACTTCGCCGGCAGCGGACTGCCGCCGAACTCCACCACCAGCGCCGTCGCGACGCCCGACTGCGCCATCAGGACCGCCCTCCGCCCTCGGCCTCTCGGAGCCGGTTCAGCTCGTCGAGCGCGGGGAGCAGCAGCTGCCGTCCGGGGGCCAGCCGCAGCGGGTCGTCGATCCCGTTCGCCTCCGCGATCACCCGCCAGGCCGCCGGGTCGCCGTACTCGCGCTGGGCGAGCGAGGGCAGCGAGTCCCCGGCGCCCAGCCGGTGCACCCGGCGGGCGGCGAGGGCGCCGGAGGTCGGGTTCTGGCCCGGGGTGTCGCCGCTGATCTCCTCCATCGTCACCTGGCAGACGGCCCTGATCGGCACGCCCGACGTGGTGAACAGGGTGTATTTCGCCTGCACTTGGCTCACGTAACCGGGGAACCCGGTCAGCCCGCCCCAGTGGAAGACCACCCACGGCGGCGAGGACCGCTGCTGCTGCCGGGTCTCGTTCGTCGGCACGCAGCAGGCGAAGAGCTGCTCCACGGAGGTCACCACCCGGGTGTCCTGGGTGTCGCTGGCGTCGAAGAACATCTCCACGGTGAGCTTGCTGGGCTGCGATCCCTGGTACTCCGGCGGGCCGGAGCTCTTCGCGCCCTTGGCCGGACTCCGCTTCCAGGAAGCGGCCTTGGTGAGGCTCAGCTCCTTGGGGTTGAACTGGAAGTCGATCCGCCCGCACGGGCCGCCGGGGGTGAGGCCGCCGCCGGTCGGCGGGGTCCGCAGTTCCAGATAGGCGTGCTCCAGCTTGGGCCGGGCCGAACCGCCCTTGCCCGTCTTCGCTCCCGCCGCCCCGGACGTACCGGCGGCGCTGAAGGCGATGGGACCGGCACCGCTCACGACGCTCAGCCCTCCATCACATAGCCGTGATGGGCGATCTCGATCGTCTCCATCGCGACCTTGGGCGATTCGGGGGTGAAGGAGGGCCCGGTCCAGCGGACCGGCACGACCTCCAGCAGCCCCCACTGGGCCACCTTCTGCCCGTCCCCGGTCCGTGCCTCGATGTGCGCCGTCTTGCGGCTGAACCCGGTCGTCATGGTGGCGAACCAGCGCGCCACCTTCTCGGTCTCCTTGGTGAGCGGCCGGGACAGCTTGACGTTCGAGTACTTCAGGCGGGTCGGCAACTGCCACAGATGCCCGTTGTTGCCGCCCTCCTCACGGGTTTCGAGCACCACTTCGCAGCCCAGCCCGTCGCATGTGTTGAACGAGCCGAGCTCGATGTCGTCGATCGTGACGACGAAGCAGACACTGACGGCGGGATCGTTCTCCTGGGCGGTGGCCATGGTCCGTACCTCTCGATCTCAGTGCCTGGTCCTGTCTCGTTCTCCGTGCTGTTCTTGTCTCGTTCTCAGTGCCTGGTGTTGATGAGGAAGCCCGCTCGTTCGCGTTCCAGTCGCAGATCCGCCTTGAAGAGCCTGCTGAGCGGCGCGTACAGGGCGCGTACCAGCTCGTCGGTGACGACGGGCGCTCCTGCGGACGCGGAGGCGGAGGCAGCCGTGGCCGCGGAGGCGCCCGGCGCGCCGTGGGCCTCGGCCGTGGGCCCGGGTTCCGGTTCCGGCTCGGGTTCCGGCGTGGCGTCCTGGGGCGGATCCGGGGGCGGTGGCTCCTCGCTCTCCGTCTCGCGCTGGACGACGGGCGCCGAGTACGAGGGCGGCGGCGACCCGAAGACGACGCTGCCGTCCGCCATCCGCTGGGCCACTCCGGCGGCCACGGCGGCCGAACCGGCCGTGGTGAAGGAGGTCACGGAAGGGGCGGGAGCGGTGGACGGTGCGGACCGACTACCGGAACCCGGCAATGAACGCGGCACCGGCGGCCCGCCAACTGCCCGACGCTGCAGGGCGGGACGCGGTAGGGACGCCGTACGCGACGCCTCCCCCGCAGCCATGGCCGTACGTTGCAACGCCGCCGGGAGGGATGCGGCCGGCGTCACCGAGGGCCCGCCCGCCCGGTCCGAGGTCCAGCGCACCGGAACGGAATCCGGCACAGAGTGCGGCGAAAAGGGCGGTGGCGAGTACGACGACGGACCGGGCGTCGCCCCCGTACCGGCCGACGGAACCGATGCCGCCGCCTCCGCCCCGTCCACGGCGGAACGCTGTACGGCGCCCGCGCCGCCGCCCGGCCCTGCCTGGAGCGCCACGGGCCGGTCGGCGAGCAGCGGCGCGACCGGGTCGGATGTCCGGGGCGGCGCGAGCCGGCCCGGAAAGGACACGGCGGAGGACCGCTGCACCGCCGGCGCGGGAGCCGACGGTACGGACTCCGACGCGGCGGGGAGCAGTGGGGAGTCCCCCAGCAACGGCGCGGTGGGCCCACCGGCCTCGGGGCCGGACTCCGGAACTCCGGACGGCGCGGACGGCGCGGACAACCCGGGAACCCCGTGGGCCTCGGGGGCCTCGGGAGCCGCAGCGGCCTCGTAGCTCCCGGCCGCCCCCTCCGCCTCCGAACCGGCGTGGGCGGCCTGCCGCTGCGCGGTGGGCGGCAGTGCGGACATCGGCGCACCCAGGCCGGGCGCCCGCCGGGGCCGGTCCGGGAAAGGCGGCAGCGACGAACGCTGAACGGGCGGGGCCGAGGACGGGAGCGACGGCGGGCCGGCGGCCTCGGCCACCGGTTCCGAGGCCGAGGCCGAGGCCGCTACGAAAGGCTGCTCGCCCACCAACTGGCGTACCGGCAGCTCCGCCACGGCCGACTCCCCGGCCGACGTCATCGCGGGCGAACCACCGCTTGCGGCAGCACGCTGCACGGGCATGGGCACGTACCCGGTCCGGACCGGCGCCTCCCCAGGCCGCTCCACGGACCGCTGCACCGGCGACGGGTGCTCCGCCGGAGCCGGAGCGGTGATCCCGTGCACGAGCCCGGTGGGCGCGTCCGGGCTGACCAGATGCCCGAGAGGGGTGCCGAGCGAGGTGTCCTGCCGGGTGGAGAGCGACCCCTGGAACCCGGACGGATCAATGACCAACTCCTGTGCGCCCAACATTCGCTGAATGGGCGGCAGTTCGGCCGGATCGAACCGCTCGCGGGACAACTCCGGCGGAGCGGAGCCCGTCTGCGCACCCGCACCCGCACCTGTCTCCGTACGCCCGCCGCCGCGCAGCCAGGACATCAGGCCCATGGATTTTCCCGCCCTCCCTGCGCTGTTCGCTACTGCCCGTTGAGGCGAGCGATCTGTGCGACGAACCTCAGTCGTTCCTGGTGTTCCAGGTCCAGCAGCTCATCGAGCGGCCAGTGGAAGTGATAGGCGAGGTACGCGACCTCCTCGTAGAGCAGGTCGGCCGCGTACGTCACGATTCCCCCAGGCGGCCACCGGCGAGATTCACCGCGAACTCCTCGTGGCAGGCCGGGCAGGAGACGGCGGCGCGGGTGTGTCCCTCGGCGTTGATCCGCCGGTAGAAGTCCTGGAGAAAGGCCAGGTCGGAGGCGAAGAGGTCCTCGATGATGCCGGGGTGGATGTCGTCGATCGTGCCGATCCGGGTGACGACCCTGGCGATGAGCACGACCGAGAGGTACGCGGAGTTCTCGCGCACCCGGTCGTCCCGCAGCGGCACGAGTTCGTCGCGTGCGGTCGCCAGCCGCATGACGCCCGTGTGGTGCACGGCGCCCGTCTCGTCGACGTACCCGCGCGGCAGCTCGAAGGTGAACTCGGTACGGAGCGGCTCCCGTTGCCCGGACCGCCCGGTCCCGCCGGCCGGGGGATGCGTGTCCGGCCGTTCGAGCGCCTCCGCCGGTGTCGTACGCCGCATCAGTCGAGTTCCATGCTCTCGTACGTGATCGCGAGCTTCTCCGTGAGGACCGAGGTGTCACCGGCCTTGAGGGTGCCGATCTCCAGGGACTTCGGCCAGGCGTTGATGAGCTTGTAGCGCTTGATGGCGATGCCCTCGTGGTCGTACACGATGACCGCGCCGTTGCGGCGGGCCGCGGTCATCCGGCCGAACCGGGAGTCCTTGATCCACCGTTCGAAGCTGTTGTCCTCGGTGAGTCCGCGGGTCACGGTCACCTCACCGGCCTTCGGCCTGCCGGGAAGCTTCTTGATGGCGTAGCGGCCGTCGGCGGTGTTCTGCTTCAGCTCGATGACGTCCTGCTCCATCTTCAGACCACTGACCTCGGTGATCTGCTTGATGACGACGCTGTCGAATTCGAGGCCGAAGGAGGCCCCGACGGTGCTGTCGAGATCGGGAAGTGGCACAACAGGCTCCTTTACGGCTCTTACCGCTTGGTGGACCTAGGGGGACCAGGCAGCGCTACTCGTCGACGCCGCCGGTGCCCCCGGTCAGCTGGGAGAGGCGGAACACGACGAACTCGGCCGGCCTGACCGGTGCCACCCCGATCTCGCAGATGACCTGACCTGCATCGATACTCTCCGGCGGGTTGGTCTCGCGGTCACACTTGACGTAGAACGCCTCTTCCGGAGTGAGCCCGAACAGCGCCCCCTTGCGCCACTCGTTGACCAGGAACGCCGAGACCGTGCGCCGGATACGGGCCCACAGGGCGTCGTCGTTCGGCTCGAAGACGACCCACTGCGTGCCGGCGAGGATCGACTCCTCCAGGTAGTTGAAGAGGCGCCGGACGTTCAGATAGCGCCAGGCCGGGTCGGAGGCCAGCGTGCGCGCGCCCCAGACCCGGATGCCGCGCCCGGGGAAGGAGCGGATGCAGTTCAGCCCGATCGGGTTGAGCAGATCGTGCTCGCCCTTGGTCAGCTGGGTCTGCAGGGCGACCGCACCGCGTACGACCTCGTTGGCGGGGGCCTTGTGGACCCCGCGCGACTCGTCGTTGCGGGCCCAGACGCCCGCGACGTGGCCGCTCGGCGGGACGAGCCGGGCGCGCCCGGACGAAGGGTCGGCGACCCGGATCCAGGGGTAGTAGAGCGTGGCGTACTTGGAGTCGAAGTTGGCCCGGTCGGTGCGCCAGACGCGGATCTGCTGCGGACTCAGTCCCGGCGGCGGGTCGAGAATCGCGACCCGGTCGCCCATCAACTCGCAGTGGCTGATGAGCCCCTGCTGCACGGCAATGACCGACTCCAGGTCCAGCAGCCCGCGTTCGTACGCGCTCATCAGGTCCGGCACGGCGATGGTCGTGACCTCTTCGACCGCTTCGAGCCCGCCGAGACCGGTGCGGCGGTCGGGGTCGCCGACGTACAGCTCGGGGGTGAGCGCCCCGGCGTCGGGCGAGGCGGGCGCGGCGGGAGCCAGCGTCACGCTCTGCGGTCCGGGCCTGGCCGGGGCGGCGCCGCGCCCGGTCTCGCGTATCTCGATGAGCTCGGACTTGGCGTTGACCCGGGTGGCGACGTTCTCCTTGCTGCGCTTGGTCGTGACGCTCGGGTACGTCTCCGCGACCTGCCCGTCCCGCTTCACGATCAGCTGGAAGACGTCGGAGGGCGGATCGTCCCCCTCCACCTCGGTGACCTCGACGGTGATCTCGCCGGCCGCCCCGGGACGGGGCTTCACCGCGTACGGCCCGAGCTGGGTCTCCGATCCGGCCGGCAGCTGCCCGGTGCCCCGGTCGTCCTCACCGTCCGCCGGGAGCCGGGTGCCGTCGTCGATGCGCACCACGTAGCAGACGCCGCCGCCGTTGGCGAAGAACCCGTACACGGCGGACGCCAGATACGTACCGTCGACGAAGTCACCGAACGTGCCGGCGAACTGGCTCCAGTTGGTGATCAGCGTCGGCTCGTCGAACGGGCCCCTGCGGGCGAAGCCGACGAAGGCGGCGACCGAGGTGCCCACCCCTTCGATCGGCCGTGATCCGGACTCGATCTCTTCGACGTAGACGCCCGGGGACAGGTACGACGGCATATGAGTCTCTCCTTGGCCGGGAACGCCCGCAATTCTCGCGAGACCGGCGATCACCGGGAACGGACACACGGCCGCCCACCCGTGCACCGGCCCCTGCCCGATCAGGCAACCCCGTCGTGCTGTACGTGCCGCGGGGCCCTGCCCCCGACCGCGGTGCGCCTGCCCTGCGTACCGCGCGGGCGTCGCACACACCCTGGGACAGCGACAGGACCATGCCCGGTCGGGAGCATGTGCGGTCGGGGGAGGGCGGATGAAGGCGGTTCCGGAGAAGGACCCCGCCGCTGCCCGTACAGACGTCTCCCGTACGACGACGGCCCCGGAACGCCCACCTGTCGACCGGCCGCCCGGCGACCGCCCGGCCCCTGATCCCCGCACCCTGCAACGTCTTCAGCGTGCGGCGGGGAACAACGCGGTCTCCCGTCTGGTCGCGCAGCGGTACACGGCTCCGGTGAAGCCGTCTGCCGCGCAGGCGCCGGGTTTCCGCAGGGTGAAGGCGGATGTGG
>NZ_JBHXTM010000065.1:0-39004 GCF_042677325.1 Streptomyces sp. NPDC127117 | reverse complement strand
GGTCTGCGTGCTCGACGCCGGGCGGGTGATCGCCGAGGGGCAGGGGCGCCGCCGGCCGCGGCACGGCTCGGGCGTCAGGCGTTCAGCATGCCCGAGGTGTCGATGACCTGACGGATCGCCCGGCCGGAAGCCAGCTCCTCCATCGCCGTGTTGATGTCGGACAGCGGCAGCGTGCCCGTGTGCATCAGCTCCACCGGCATCAGGCCCGCCCGCCACAGCTCCAGGAACCTCGGGATGTCGCGGCGCGGCACCGCGTCGCCCATGTACGAGCCCAGCAGGGACTTGCCCTCGCCCGCGAACGCCAGGGCCGGGACCTCCAGCACCCGGTCGGGAGCGGGCAGGCCCACCGAGACGACCCTGCCGCCCCGGGCCACCGCGCTCAGGCACTCGGCCATGACCTTGGGGCTGCCCACCGCCTCCACCGCCAACTCTGCGCCACCGGAGGTGAGTTCGCGGATCTGCCGCACCGCGTCGTCGGGGGCGTACGCATGTGAGGCACCCAGCCGGAGCGCCAGCTCGCGCTTCTCCAGGACCGGGTCGACCGCGATGACCGGGTACGCGCCGGCCGCACGGGCGCCGAGCACCGCGGACAGGCCCACCCCGCCCAGGCCGTAGACCACCGTCGACTGCCCCGGACGCAGGGCCGCCGTGTTGATGACGGCGCCCGCGCCCGTCAGGACCGCGCAGCCGAACATCGAGGCCACGGCGAACGGGATGTCCTTGGGGATCGGGACCACCGACTCCTGGGCCAGCACCGCGTGTTCGGAGAACGCCGAGACACCCAGCTGGTGATGGACCGGGGCGCCGGAGGCATCGGTCAGCAGCGAGGGGCCGTGCAGCAGCGCGCCGGAACCGTTCGCCGCCGCGGCCTGTGCGCACAGGGCCGGGCGGCCCGCCGCGCAGTCGCCGCAGAAGCCGCAGCTCGGTACGAAGACCAGTGCCACATGGTCACCGGGGGCGACCCGGCCGACGCCCGGTCCGGTGTCCTGGACGACACCCACCGCCTCGTGGCCCAGCGCCATCGGCAGCGGACGGACCCGGTCGCCGTTGACCACCGAGAGGTCCGAGTGGCAGAGCGAGGCGGCCGCGATGCGGACCAGCACCTCGCCCTCGCGCGGGGCGCCCAGCTCCAGCTCCTCCACCTCGACCGGACGGGACTCGGAATACGGGCGGGCCGTCGACGTCCCGCGCAGCACCACCGCACGCGTCTTCACGCGACCGCCTCCGGACGCGGGGCGCAGCGCAGCACGTCACGGCTCTCCAGCAGCGGGACGACCTTGCCGAGCACGATCTCCTGGAAGTGCGGGGTGGCGCAGTGCGCGGTGAAGTCGGCCTCGGAGGCGTACTCCTCGTACAGCACGATCGCCCTCGGGTCCTCGGTGCCCTGGTGGACCCGGTAGGCGAGATTGCCGGGCTCCTCGCGGGAGGCGGCGGCCATCGTGTCGAGCAGCGGAAGAACGGTGTTCTCCTCGCCCTCCTTGGTGCGGTAACGGGCTACGACCACGTATGTCATGGGGGTTACTCCTGGGGTGGGGCGGGCCTCTTCAGGGCGGCGGGCGGGACCGGCGGCAGCTGGTCCCGGCGCAGATGCCAGAGGCGGGGGTCGGACGTGGCGGCCGCGGCCGACCCGAGGGCCAGCGCGAGCGCGACGTCCGCGGCGGTCTCCACGAAGCCCGCGGCCACCGACGGGGACATCGCGCGCTGGGCCTGCGCGCTCATCCGGGCGATGATCGGGGCGGGCATGATCTCGACCAGGTCCGGCGCCCCGCGCGAGATCGCGTCCGTGGAGCGGCGCAGATTGGACCGGTCGGTGACGAACACCTTCATCATCGTCAGCAGGCCGAGCGGGCGGCCCTTCTCGATGAGGGAGAGACGGGTGCTTACCACGCCGTGCGCGCCCATGTTCTTGATGAACTCCAGCGCGCCCCGGTCCTGAGCCAGACCGGGGCTGCTGTCCACGTTCACGAACACGGTCTTCCCCGCCCGGCCCAGCGCCGGCACGACCTGGGGCAGCTGCCCCACGGCGAACGAGGCGAGGATGCACACCTTGGCCGGTGCGGTCAGGAACTGCCGCAGCGGCTGGGTGCCGACGACCGACGCGACGACCGGCACCTCGGCGAACGCCGCGGTGAGCCGGGGGTCGAGCGGGGCACCGGACCGGGAGGGGGAAGGGGTCATGGCAAGGGCCTGCCTGGGGAAGGGGTTCGTGGCTGCTGAGACCCTGCGGTCAGCTCAGCGGAGACGTACCGAATCGGCTGGGAAGGCCCAGTTTGCCAGGGTTGAGAATGCCGGCCGGGTCCAGGGCCTTCTTCACCGCGACGAACGTCGCGAAGCCCGCCCCGAGGGCTTCCTCCAGGTAGGGGCCGCGCAGCAGGCCGCAGCCGTGGTGGTGGCTGAGCGCCGCCGCGTGCTCGATCAGTACGGCGTTGGCCGCGTCCCACACCGAGCGGTACCAGTCGCGGCGCGACTCGGGAGCCACGTCGCCGCGCAGCGAGAAGTAGACGCAGGCACCGTCGGTGTAGGCGTGGGACTGGTGCGCCGAGGCGGCCAGGGTGCCGGGCACCGACTGGATCGCGGCGACCACCTCGTCGTAGATCGCCGGCAGGTCCGTCCAGGACGCGGCCATCTCCAGGGTGTCGGCGACGAAGCCGGGACCGGGCTTGAAACCGTCCGCGGACTTGCCGACCAGCATCCGCTCGTCCAGCCAGCGCTCGAAGACCGCCTTGCTGTCCAGCTCCGGGCCGTACTCCTCGCAGACCTCCCTGGCCACCTTGATCGAGGCGTCGACGATGGCCGGGTCGCCCTCGTCGGCGACGAGCAGCAGGTTGGTCTCCGGGTGACCGAAGTGGGTGCCCGACTCCAGGGCGTCGTACAGCCGCAGCACGGCCGGGGTCGCACCGCGCTGCATGATCCTGCGGCAGGCGTCCAGGCCCTCCGCGAAGGTCTTGAAGCCGAACGCGACGGCGTCGGCGTACTCCGGCAGCGGATGGACCCGCAGCCGGGCCGAGACGATGACACCGAGGGTGCCCTCGGAACCGACGAACAGCTGGCGCAGGTCCGGGCCGACCGCGGCGCGCGCGTAGTCGCCGTAGGTGGCACGCGTGCCGTCCGCGTGCACGACGTCCACCCCGACGACCATGTCCTCGATCTTGCCGTACCGGGTGGAGAGCTGACCGGCGCCGCGGCAGGCGATCCAGCCGCCGACCGTGGACACGGCGAACGCGGACGGCCAGTGCCCGGTGGTGACGCCGTACTCCTCCTGGAGCTGCTTCTCGAAGAGGTCGCCGAACATGCCGGCCTGGACATCCACGATGTTGGACTCGGCGTCGAAGGCGGTGATCCCGTTCAGTCCGCAGACGTCCAGGACGACGCCGCCGAAGACCGGCAGCGCCGCGCCCGTGACGTTGGAGCGGCCGGCCGACGGGGTGACCGGGATGCCCGCCTCGTGGCAGATCCGCAGCACGGCCGCGACCTGGTCGGCGTCGGCCGCCTCCACGATCACGGCGTCCGGCGTCGCGGGACGGCCCTCGGTCTCGCCGATCATCGAGCCGGCCCACCAGTCACGGGTCCGGGTGACGACCTCCTCGCGGGCGGTGTGCACCGCGTGCGCGGCCTCGCGCAGCGCCTCGATCACGGTCTCGGGGACCTCGACCGGGTCCACCTGGAGGGCGGCCTCGCCGTCGCCGATCGGGGTGTTCTGCGCCCACTTGGCGAAGCTGGGGGCGCCGATCGTGTAGTTGCCCCGGTTGAACGGGTGGGTGATGGTCTGACGGCTGATCATGCTGCTGCCCCTTCGAGGAGTACGGACTTTTCGTGACGGACGGCTGCGAGGTACTCGGTGACCGAGCGCTCCACCTCGGCCTGAGTGAGGTTCAGTTCCCGGCCGAGGATCGCGCCGACGGCCTCCGCCGCGTCGGCGGACGCGTCCCGGGCGAACAGCCGGGCGCGCATCCGGCGCGAGAGCACGTCGTCGACCGAGCGGGCCAGTTCGGCGCGGGCCGCGTACACGACCTCGGCCTTGGTGTACGGGAGTCCCGCGACGATCGGCTCGGCCAGCGACGGGTCGTCCTGGATCAGGTCGCCGACGAAGCGGGCCTCGGTGCCGAAGCGCTCGCCGAGGTGGGCGGCGATGCCACCGGAGGCCGCGACGGCCTCGGCGTCGTAACCGGCGCCGCCGAGCAGCGGGAGGTCGGTGGTGCGGCTCCTCGCCTTGCGGCCGAGGACCGTCATCACCTTGTCGATGACGAGTTCGCCCATGTGCCGGCTGGTGGTGAGCTTGCCGCCGGTCACCGTCACCATGCCGGTGCGGCCCACGGTGATGTGGTGGTCGCGGCGCATGTCGAGGGTCGCGCCCTCCTTGCCGCCGACCAGCGGGCGCAGACCGCCGATGGAGCCGACCACGTCGTCCGGGGTGAGCTTCCCCTCGAAGGCGGTGTTGGCGCCCTCCAGCAGGAAGTCCATCTCCTCGCGGGTGCAGTGCACATCGTCGGGGGAGCCCTGGTAGTCCTCGTCGGTGGTGCCGAGCACGACGCTGTTGCCCCAGCGGGTGCAGGTCGCGCGGCGGGCCCGGCCGGGGATCGGCACGGTGACCGTGCAGTTGATCCGCACCTTGTCCCACGGCACCACGATGTGGACGCCCTTGGCGGGCCGGACCTGCGGCCGGTGGCCGTCGTCCGCCTTCGCGTCGAGCTCGTCGGTCCATACGCCGGTGGCGTTGACGACGGCCCGGGCACGGATGTCGAAGCTGTCGCCGTCCGCCGAGACCCGGGCACCGGCCACCCTGCCCGCCTGCATCAGCAGCCCCTCGGCCTTGGCACCGTTGAGGATCGTCGCACCGAGCGCGGCGGCGGTCCGGACGATGGTGAGGACGAGGCGGGCGTCATCGGTACGGGCGTCGAAGTACATCAGCCCGCCCTTGAGGTTCTCCGCACGCAGCGTCGGCGCCTGCGCGAGGACCTCCGGAACGGTGAGCCGCTGGTGCAGCTTCCCGATCCGCCAGCCGCCGACCAGGTCGTACGTCCACAGCAGCCCCTCGAAGCCCTTGGCGAGACGGGCGTCGAAGATGCCCTCCTTCTCCAGGATCGGGAAGAGGAACGGCAGCCGGTGCACCAGGTGCGGGGCGTTCTTCCGGAAACGGTGCCGCTCCAGGAGCGAGTGGCGGACCAGGTTGACGTTGCCCTGCTCGATGTAGCGCAGGCCGCCGTGCACCATCTTCGAGGACTTCGACGACGTTCCGGAGGCGAAGTCGTCCTTCTCGATCAGCGCCGCGCGCAGCCCGCGCGAGGCCGCGTCGAGTACGGCGTACGCCCCGGTGATGCCGCCGCCGATGACGAGCACGTCGTACGTGTCGTCGGCCAGCCGGCGCTTGAGGGCTGCCCGGTCGAGCAGCAGGGGCGTTCGGCGGGTCGCCGCGGCGCTGCGCCGCGGCTTCCGGGCGGGCATGGTGATCACAACATCAACTCCTGGTGTTTCGGTGCGGCGGCCGCATGGTCGGTACCGGCCGCCGGGTGACGGTCGGGGGGCCGTCAGTGGGGGGTGCGAGGTTCGGGGTTCTTCAGGGGGAGCAGCGCGGGATCGCCGAGGTGGGCGATCAGCACGTCGCGCCAGGCGGACCGCTGGGCGGTGCGTTCGGCCGCGGTGATCGCGGGTTCGAAGATCCGGCCGAGCGGCTGTGCCTCGACGACCTCTTCGAGCGAGGACCACAGGCCCCGCGCGACACCGGCGAGATACGCGGTGCCCCGCAGGCTGGCGGTCGCGGAGTCGGAGACCCGCTCCAGCGGCAGGCCGGTCAGGTCGGCCTGGGTCTGCATGAGCGGGTCGCTGCCGGAGACCCCGCCGCCGACCCGGAGCCGGGTGAACGGGGTGCCCATGGTGTCGGCGACGCCGTCGATCAGGTCGCACACCGAGTGCGCGATCCCGTCGAGCACGGCGCGGGCGAGATCGGCGCGGGTGGTGGCGAGGGTGAGCCCGGTGAGGGCGGCGGTGGCCTCCGGGTGCCAGACCGGCGTACGGACCCCGGCGAGTGCCGGGACGAAACGCGGGGTGCGGCCCGGCCGGGTGGGGACCCGGCCCGCCTCCTCACCGAGCTCCTTCGGCGATGCGAACAGGCCCAGGTCGTCGCAGAGCCAGTTCAGCGCCGAGCCCGCCGTGGAGGTGTACGCCTCCAGGCTGTAGTGGCTGATGTCGCCCTGCCGCCGGCCGGGCTGGGCGAGCACCCCGGAGATGTCCGGCCGGGGCAGGGCGGGCGTGGTGCCGGTCGCCGCGTCGACGAAGGCGCCGGTCCCGTAGACGCACATGCCCTGCCCGGCGGCGAGACCGCCGAGCGCGACGAGTGCGGCGTGCTGGTCGCCCATGGAAGCGGCCAGCGGGACGGCGATGCCGAGGGCGGCCGGGTCGGTGGTGCCGAATCCGGCGTCGTCGGAGCGGAGCTCAGGGAGCAGGTCGAGGGGGAAGCCGAGATGGCCGATCCACTCCTCGTCCCAGGCGTGCCGCTGGAGCAGATAGCCACCGGTGGAGGCGGCGTTCGTCGGCGTCGTGGCGTGCACGGCGCCGCCGGTGAGGCGCCAGATCAGCCAGGTGTCGACGGTACCGAAGAGCAGCCGGCCCTCGCGGTGCGCGGCGGCCACCTCCGGGTGCGCGGCGATCTGCCGGGCGGCCCAGAGGAACGGTGCGCGGGCGCCGACCGGCCGGCCCTGGCGGGCCAGCAGGGCGGTGTCCCACTCCGCCTCGTACGAGGTGAGGTCGGCCGCGTACCGCCGGTCCTGCCACACCACCGCGGGCAGCAGCGGCCGCCCGGTCACCCGGTCCCACAGCATCGCGGTCGCCCGCTGGGTGGACAGCGCCACCGCGGTGATCTCGATGCCCTCCTCGCGGGCCCGGCCGACGGCCCGGCGCGCCACCTCGACGGTGGCGGTCCAGATCTCCATCGGGTCCTGCTCGACCGAGAGGTCGTCCGGATGGCTGACCTTGATCGACCGGTAGAACACCTCGTGGGCGGCGCCGGAGTCGAGGACGACTCCGGCCCGGGTACCCGTGGTGCCCTCGTCGATGGACAGCACACCGCGCCGTGCGGCGGCGCCGGGGAACGTCTGCGTCATTGCAGCCCTTTCATTGCGAGCATCGCGAGCGAGCCGTGCGGGGAAACGGGGAGGGGTGGGGACCATCGTGTGGTCCGGCGGGCCCGGCGGCCGGTCAGCGCGCGGTCACGGATCCGGCGGATTCCGGTGAGCCGGCCGGCGCGGCGACGGCGGCCCGGTCCTGCCCGGCGGCCTCGTCGGGGGAAGCGGCCTTCGTCGGATCCCACTTGATCGCCAGACAGGTGATCAGGCCGAGCAGCGGCACGACGGAGAGCACGAGGAAGGTGTCGGCGAGCCCGAGAGAGTCCTTGATCTGCGGGAAGACGTACAGCCCGACGACACTTCCGAAGCTGCCGACCATCCCGGTGACGCCGGTGCCCAGCGCGCGGACATCGCTGCTGTACGAGAGCGCGGCGATGGACTTGCCGTTGGCGCCGGGGCCCGCCGAGTGGCAGAGGATGAACAGCACCGGCAGCAGGAACGCCACGGCCGTGGGCACCTTCTCGAAGGTCAGCCCCATCGCGAGCAGCGCCACGAACACCCCGGCGAAACCGGCGGCGGAGCTGAGCCGCAGTCCGAGCCGGCGGCCGAAGTACGCGGAGAGCAGACCGCCCGCGATACCGAAGGCGTTGAAGACCATCGAGCCGATCGTGGCCTTCTCGAAGCTCTCGCCGAAGATCGTCAGGCTGATCAGCGGGAGGTACCAGCCGACCGCGAAGTACTGCATCGACTGCCCGAGCGAGATGACCGAGGAGAGGACCGTCCGGGGCAGGTACTCGCCCTTGAACAGCAGCCCGGCCTGACGGAAGCCGATGGCGGGCGCCTCGGTGGCGGCGCGGGTCGCCTCGTCCGGCTTCCCGGCGACGGCCCGGATGCCGTAGATCCGGTCCAGGTTGACCACGGCCTCGTCCAGCCGGCCCTTGCTCGCCAGCCACGTGGGACTCTCCCGCAGCATCAGCCACTGGCCCAGCAGCAGGGCGGCGGCGACGACCGCGGCCGAGCCGACCGACCAGCGCCAGATGTCCGCGCCGACGTCAAGGTTGAAGAAGACCAGGGCGAGCGCCAGATTGCTGGTGGTGGCCACGTACCAGACGGCCTGCCACAGGTTCAGCCGGCCGCCCAGCTTCGCGGGCGTGTACTCCGCCAGCAGCGCCATGGCGACGGCGAAGTCGATGCCGTACGCGACACCCACCAGGACCCGGCCGAGCCAGACCACGGTGAAGTCACCGGCGAAGGCGGCCAGCAGGGCGCCCGCGATCGCGAACACCTTGGCGATGAGCAGCGGGGGAACACGGCCGATCCGGGTGGCGAGCCAGCCGCCGACCGGGTTGAAGATGATCGCCAGGGCCGGAGCGGTGGCCGTGAGGATCGAGACCTGCGTGCTGGTGAGCTCCATCTGGGACGTCATCGGTCCCAGACCGGCGCTCAGCGCGGCGTTCGAGTAGGCGTCGAGGAACAGCCCGCCGAACACGAGAAACCAGATGACCTGCGCCCGGCCGGTGATCTTTCCCAGCCCATCGATGAGCGCAACGACGTCGGCGACGCCTTTGACGCTCGGACGTTGTGCCATGAATCCGCCTTCGAGGAAGACCCATCGGCGGCACGGGGAGCACAAGAAAACAGGCATGACGAAACCACCGACAGGTGGTCTATGTCTGTGCCTGTCAAAACACTGCGGAAAGCGCCGCAGCACGTGAACTGCAAGGAATGCGAACTACGCAGTGAGGTTAAGAACGCGCCAGGAGAAACGTCAAGGGTTTCCGGCAGGTTACCTGAACGTGACATGGCTCCCGAGGTCAGGGCCGTCGTCGTGGCGGGAGTGCGCGTGGGGCGGGGCGGGCCGTACCCGCTCCGCCCCGCCCCACCTGCGCGGACGTCCGTCAGCGGCCCGTCTGCAGCGCCGCCCAGGTGTCCGGACCCACCATGCCGTCGGCCGTCAGGCCCCGGCTCGTCTGGTAGCTGAGCACCGCCGTCACCGTGGCCGGGCCGAAACTGCCGTCGATGCCCACCGTCGAGCCGAGCGCGGCGGTCAGCGCGCGCTGGAGCCGCTTGACCCCGTCGCCCGAGGCGCCCTGCTGGAGGCTCGGCGTGGCGCCGGCCGACAGCAGCGCGGTCCACGTTCTGGGGCCCACCACCCCGTCGGCGTTCAGCCCGCGGGCCGCCTGGTACGCGGTCACCGCGGTCTTCGTGGCCGGGCCGAAGCTGCCGTCCACGGCACCCGCGGAGTAGCCCTGGTCGTTCAGCAGCTGCTGGACCGCCTTGACCTGGGCGCCCGTCGCGCCGCTCTGCTGGGTCGCGTACGAGGTGAAGCTCAGCCGGTCACCGCTCTCGCCGCCGTTGTCCCCGCCGACCAGCTCCATGTAGCGGTTCCAGTCCCAGTAGGGCCCGGGGTCGGTGTGGTCGTTGCCCGGTGCCTCACTGTGCCCGATGATGTGCGCCCGGTCCTTGGGGATCCCGTAGCGGTCGCACAGTGACCTGGTCAGGGCCGCGGACGAGCGGTACATCGTGTCAGTGAACCAGGACGGGTCGTCGATGAACCCCTCGTGCTCGATCCCGAGCGACGAGGAGTTGGCGCTCCTGGCGTGGTAGGCGGTGTCGCTGTCGCGCACCGTCTGGGTGATCTCGCCGTCGGAGGAGCGCACCACGTAGTGGGCGCTCACCTCCGAGGCCGGGTTCTGGAACCAGCTGATCGAGCCCGCGTACGAGCCCTGCGTGACATGGACGACCACCTTGTCGATCTTCGCCGAGCGGCCCGCCGCGAAGTTGTTCGGGTCGGCGGGCACCCACAGCGCGGACGGGTAGTCGGGGCTCTGGGTGCGTACGTCGGAGGCGGCGAGCGCACCCTTGTGCGGGGCGACCGGACGGCTCGTCACCGAGATCCGCTCGCCGCCGGGGACGACCGCGTCGAGCCCGGAGGCCAGGAAGGTGTAGACGGTGTCGGCGTAGAGGGCGGCGGCGGAGCCCTGCGCACCGCCGTACCGGGCGACGGCCGGGTACCAGGCGTCGATGTCGTCGCGGTCCCGGGCGTCGAGACCGAGCTTGTCCGCGTAGGCGCGCAGCACCGCGGCGCCGCCCAGGATGTTGGCCCCGGTGTCGGTGCGCAGCTCGGTGAGCGTCCTGCCGGTGAGGGCGGCGGCCTGCTCCAGCGTCCGGTTCGTGGGGTTGCTCACCAGATGCATCACACCGAAGCCGTTGGCCTGGCTGGGGCGTCCGGAGTGGCCGTCGAGCCGGGTCTCGCCGTAACCGACGGCGGCGAGCAGATCGCGCGGCACGTCGAACCGCGCGGCGGCCCGCTCGAACGCCCGGTCCATCGGGTGGCCGTCGTCCGGAGCGGCGAAGGCCGGCGTGCCGGTCACGGTCAGGACGGTGGCGGTGAGGGCCGCCAGGACGGATGCGCGGCCCTTTGTGTGGGCGGCGGCGCGGCTGGGCATACCTGCTCCTGCTCGGTGGGGGGAAAGAGGACGGCCCCCGGGCCCGAGTGGGGTGGGCCGAGGGCCGTGAAGCCCGCTCAGCGTATCCATCTGTTCAGGGCATGACAATCATCTGCTCGGTGTGTCGAACCGCCCTTCACTCCAACGGAGTTGATGGGAATCCGGCGGCCTTCCCGGCGAGCGGATGGACCGTCACCGGGCGGGACCGGCGGTGGGTCCGCCCTACCAGCGGTCGCGGTGGATGACGTCGGCCACCGGGCGGCGCCGCACCGGGCCGAAGCTGCCCTGCGGCCATCCGACCGGAATCGCGGCGTAGGTGTGCATGTCCTCGGGGATGCCGAGGACCTCCTTCCACTCCTGCTCCAGCATCAGATGCCAGATGGTGATGTTCGCCGCGAGCCCCAGGGCCCGCGCGGCGAGCAGGACGTTCTGCACGCCCGGGTAGACGCAGGAGCCCTCGGCAAGGGCCTGGAAGCGCGTCTGGGTGTTCGCCATCCGCTCGGTCGCGGCCGGGCCGAGCGCCCGCGCGGAGGCCAGCAGCCCCTCCTCGTCCAGGCGCGGCTCCGGGAACCGGTAGCAGGGCACGATCAGCGCCGGGGTGTCGGCGAAGTGGTCGCGCTGGTACTCGATCGCGGCGACCATCCGGCCGTACGCCGCGTCGTCCATGCCCTTCGGGGTGTACTTCCCGGTCGTCGCCAGATAGGCGTCCACGCACCGCTTCCACAGCGGCGCCAGACGGGCCATCATCTCGCGGTCGGTCACCACGACGTACTCGTAACACTGCATGTTGCCGCCGCTGGGGCCCCAGACGGCGGCCTGTATGAGCTGCTCCAGCGTCTCGTCCGGCACCGGTTCCGGCCTCAGGCGGCGCATCGCGCGCATGGTGGACATCGTCGGGAAGAGCGCGGGCCCGTCGGCATGGGGCGTGTCGATCGTCATGATCGCGGAGTGTACGGGCCGGGCACCGGCCGGGGAGGCCCGTCGGCAGGGTTCGAGGAGGGTGCCCGAGCGGGTTCGCTCCCGCCATCGTGACGGCCGCCGCGGCCCCCTGGAGCCGGTCGCCGTGAACCGCCGAAATCGCACACCTGGACAGCAGCCCACCACATGGGGGAACACGGACCGGCTTCACCTTCGCGAAGGCGTATAAATGGTTCCTCCGGAGACCAGCCGGCGTCCCCCGATGGCACTCACACCTCACGCGGCAGGGCGTCACCGCGTACGAGAACGCAGGAGCGCCGCATGAGCACGGCAGAAGAGATCAGCACCTTGCTGGTGGCGAACTTCGGCACCGACCCCCTCGACATCCAGCCCGAGGTGCCGCTCCGTCACCTCAGCCTCGACTCGCTGGCGTTGGAGGAGCTGCGGCTGATCATCGAGGAGCGGATGGGCGTCGACCTGGACGACGTCGAGCTGACCTCGCGGGACACCGTCGGCAGGCTCGTCGACATGGTGCACCGCAAGGCAGCCGCGTGACGGGCCGCCCGTACCGCCCCGAGCCGTTCGCCGCCGCCGTCACCGGGATCGGCATGGTCACCGCCGCGGGCATCGGGACCGAAACGACCTGGCGCACGGTGTGCGAGGCATCGACCGCCCCGTCGGTGCCGCACCGGCCCGAACTCCACGACCTGCCCTGCGACTTCATGTACACCATCGCCGGCCTCGACCCCCGGGGGCTGCTCGGCGTGGCGACCGCACGGCTGATGGACCGCTTCTCACAACTGGCCGTCATCGCGGCCCGTGAGGCCGTCGCCGACGCCGGACTCGACCCCTCGGTCTGGGACGGCGGACGGGTCGCGGTGGTCATCGGCTCCGCCCATGGCGGACTGCCCTTCTACGACGAGCAGCACACCACCCTCATCGAACGCGGCGCACGCCGGGTCTCCCCGAAGCTCGCCCCGCTCACCGTCGTCAACGGCGCGGCCAGCAGCGTCGCCACCGACCTCGGTGCCCTCGGCCCGAGCCAGGCGGTGTCCACCGCCTGCTCCTCCGGCACCGTCGCCATCGGCACCGCCCACCAGATGCTCCGCACCGGGGCCTGCGACATCGTCATCGCGGGGGGCGCCGAGTCGGTCTGCTCCCGGCTGCTGATCGCCAGCGCCTGCCAGCTCAAGGCCGTCTCCACCCGGCGCGACGAACCGGAGGCGGCCTGCCGCCCCTTCGACACCCACCGGGACGGCTTCGTGGTCGGCGAGGGCGCCGGGCTCCTGGTGCTGGAACGGCCGGAACACGCCCTGGCCCGCGGCGCCACCGTCCGCGCGCACATCGCGGGCTACGGCGCCTCCAGCGACGCCTACTCCGCCGTCGCCCCGGACCCCGAGGGCCTGGGCATCGAGCGGGCGTTGCGCTTCGCGCTCGCGGACGCCCAAGTCGCGGCCCGCGACATCGGCCATGTCAACGCCCACGGCACCTCGACCGTCTCCAACGACCTCATCGAGGGAACGATGCTGCACCGGGTCCTGGGCGAACACCCCCTGGTCACCTCGACGAAGGCGATGACCGGACACACACTGGGGGCCGCCGGAGGCATCGAGACCGCGCTGACCGTGCTGGCGCTGGAGCACCGGCTCGTACCGCCCACCGTGAACCTCGACTCCCCGGACCCCGCGATCCCCGTCGAAGTGGTGCGCAAGGAGGCCCGGCCGGGAACGTTCGACGCGGCCGTCAAGACCTCGCTCGGTTTCGGCGGACACAACGCCGCACTCGTTCTCACCAGGGCCTGACCCGGAAACCCAAGAGGCAGGCGAACCACCATGGCCGACGAGATCATCCGGACCCTGACGGTGGACGGGCTGCGCTACGGCTACCGGGTCCTGAGACAGCCCTCACCGCGCACCGAACCGGTCATCATTCTCGGCGGCGCGCTCCAGGGCATGTACGGCTGGCCGCAGATGGACGACCATCTCGGGCCGCTCGCCTCCGTGATCACCGCCGACCTGCCCGGCATGGGCGACGCGGACCCGCTCCCGCCCGGTGCGGGTGACGACGTCCTGCACGCCGCCGTCACCGGGATCATCGACGATCTGAACGTACCGAGGGCCAACCTCTTCGGATTCTCCTACGGCACCTCGATCGCCTTCGGCTGCGCACAGCAGCACCCCGGCCGGATCGCCCGGCTGATGCTCGGCGGGGTGCCCGCCCACATCACCGACGACCAGCGCAACCGCTGGGGCCGCGCCGTCGACCGGCTGGAGACCGGTGACCTGGAAGGGCTTGCCGGGCTGGCCGCCGGGGTGCTGATGTGCCAGGACCCCGAACGCAGGGTGCACCGAGGGGAGTTGGCGCGACGCTATGTGAGGCGCTCGTTCCTCTACGCCCTCACCCACTCCCCGCACGCAGCCCGGTCGCTGCACCGGGCGCTGGGGCACCGCCCGGACTTCTCCGGCGGGCTGACCGGCGTACCGGCCCTGGTCTTCGCGGGTGAGCACGACACGGTGACCTCGCCTGAGCGGCAGCGCTCCTTCGCGGCCACGATCGAGGGCAGCAGGTTCGTCACGATCGGGGAGTCCGACCACTGGGTGGTCCTGGAGCGTCCGGACGATGTCGCGGACCTCGCGGCCCGCTTCTTCACCGACCGCCCACTGGAGCCGGCCCCCGGCCTCGCCGCGCTCCCGGCACAGTCGCGGACCTCGCAGACACCCGCGGGACGGGACTTCGCCGACACCCCGTAGGAAGGAACTGTCATGGACAAGCCTGAGTTCGTCTACGCCATCTACATCCAGACCAGCGCCGAGAAGCTCTACCACGCGCTGACCGACCCCGAGCTCATCAAGATCTACATGGGCGGTTACGGCCCCGACTCGACCTGGGAGCCCGGCGCACCGGTCCGCTGGAAGATGGACCCGGACGGCGAGTTCGAGGAGGTCGGACAGCGGGTCCTGGCGGCGGAGCCCGGCAAGCGGCTCGCGTACACCTGGCACACCCTCCAGCCCATGCACCGCCAGATGTTCGACTTCGCCTCGGACGAGGAGTGGGACCGGGCCGTCCGGGAGCGGTCGAAGGTCGCCTTCGACATCGAACCGGCCGAGGAACCCGAGCTGGGGATCAAGCTGACGCTCACCCATGACGGCTTCGACGACCCCGGCAGCAGGATGCTGGAGGGCGTCAGCGACGGCTGGGTCGCGATCATCTCGACGCTCAAGACCCTTCTGGAGGGCGGGAAGTTCCTCGACGAGCCGGCCTGAGGCGGGCCGGCCCGGCGTGGGTCGGCCCGGGCCGGGTGGTGCGGTGCCGGGCCCGCCCCCGGGCATCCGGCGGGCTTTCAGACGCCGGGCACCCGGTCGAGGAACCCGCTGACCGAGGTGATGCGGCCGTCGTCGGCGAGGGCGATCACATCAGAACCGGCGACCGGCGCCGAGCCGTCGGCGGTGGAGACCAGCTCCCAGCCGAAGCGCACGATGTCGTGGTGTCCGTCCGGCGTGCCGGAGAGCCGGAACTCGAAGCCGGGGAACTGCTGATGGGCTCCGTCGATCGTGGCCGCGAGCTCTTCGTGGCCGCTCACATCGGCCAGCGGGTCGGTGTAGGTCGCGTTCTCGGTGAAGGCGGCCGCGACGGCCTTCGCCAGCTCCTCGTCGGTGGCCGCGTTCCAGGCGGCGAAGTAGCGCTGAACGGCCTCGTCGTATGCGGTCATCGTGCTGCCCTCTCCTCGTGTCCCGGCTTCCGGGCCGGGCTCTCGTGTGCTGGTGAGGAACACGATGTCCGAAGGCGCGGAGGGCGTCGATTACCTCCGGGGTAATGGCACGCGCGGCCGGGCGGGGAGAGGCGCCGTGTCAGATCCGGCCGTCCGACACCACGTGCATGGCGGCTTCCTCCGCCGACGCGGCGGCCCCGTCGATCCCCACGTCCTCGCCCGCCATGGTGTCCGGCTCGTCGATGTCCAGCTGCCGGGTGAGCCGGCCGGCGCGTACCGTGCCGACCTCCGCGTCCCAGAGCTCGCCGTCGCCGTCGGGCAGGTCCCCGAGACCGTCGCCGACGGTGTCGGAGGACTCGGGCAGTTCGCGGGCCAGGCGGCCGTCCAGCGACTCGCCGTCGCACTGTTCGGCGGCTGTGGTGCCCCGGTCCTCCACCGCCCACGGCCGCTCGGGCGGGGAGTAGCCCTCGTCGAGCGCGTCGGTCAGCTGCCGGTCGTCCAGGGTGTCCTCGATGTCGAGCTGCTCGGTGAGGTCCGAGGCCTCCGGCTGCTGGGGCTGGTAGACATCGTCTCCCCTGTCGGCATTCATCATGGCGTCGTCCCTTCCCGAATCAGGGGATCTTGGGCGTGCATGCCGTGCACACGACTCGGGAGAAAAGGGGATCATTCCTGCGGTATGCACCCGAGTGCTGTCGAACCGCCCGTATGGCTTCAGGATAACGGTCTCGGGCGGGGGAGGGCCGCTGCTCGGGCGCCGAGGGCCGGTCGGAGGGACCATGGAAGATGCGGGCGCAACATGCCCTGCCCCATCCACAACGGAGAACGGTCATGGATTACCCGGAGAGCTACCAGTTGGTATTTCAGGCGTCCGCGGTGGAGGACGACACGGTGACCGTCCGGCGCACAGCACAGTCGGGGGCGGGCGGCTTCCCGATCTACGAGGACGAGACCGGGATCGTGCGCGCCGAGATCAGCGACCACGGCGAGGTGCGCATGCTGGCCAGCGGCGGACACCAGGTGCTCGGCACCCCGCTGGTGGTGCGGGAGCCGAGCGGCTGAACCCCTGCGTCCGTCAGCCCTCGGTCCAGCCGTGGTTCTTGGCGAACTGCAGCAACCCGCGCCGGATCTGCAGGATCTGAGCGCCCGTCAGCGAAGGTGCGGACTCCAGCAGGACGTCGGTCACGTCCCTGGTGTACTCGGCCGCGCTGAGCACATCGCACAGGGTGTCGTCGTCGGGCGCCCCGGAAGCGGTGACGGCCACGGGCCTCGGCGGAGTCAGCGGTTTCCCGTCGGGCCCCTCGGCGAGCCGGACGGACGACGCCTTCAGACCCCGGTCACCGTCCTCGATCTCGAACTCGACCGCCGTACCCGTGTGTACGTAGGACTCGGGGATCAGCATGTCGTTGACATGGAGGAAGACGTCCTCACCCCCGTGATCGGGTGCGATGAAGCCGTAACCCCGAGCTCCGTCGAACCGCACGACACGACCAGAAACCACACCGACCCCCAGGGAAGAACCGGGCCCCTTGCCCGTACACCGCACATGGCTCGACCGGAGGATAGCCCCGAGCGGTCGGGCGGCGCGACCCGGTCGGGAGCAATCACCGCGCCCGGCGGCCGGGGCGGCGACGGCCCGCTCACTTGACCCGGCGCGCGGGCGGGGCCGCGTTTCCGGCCGCCAGCGGGGAACGGGCCAGCTCGACACAGCCCGCTGTGATCAGAGCGAGCGCGACCAGCTCCGGCAGCACCCACCACCCGGTGCGAAGCTCCTCGCCGAACAGCGTCACCCCGTACACCACACTGATCAGCGCGTCCCCGAGGGTCAGCATCGGCTGCACGGCGACCAGCGTGCCCGCCTGGAGCGCGTTCTGGAGGAGGAACAGGGCGCCCACCCCGGCCGCCGCCGTGGCGTACAGCTGCCAGGAGGTCAGGAGCGCCACCGCCCCGCCGCCCCCTTCGAGCCGTGCCATCGCGTCCTTCATGAGCGCCGCCGTCAGGGCGTACCCGCACGCGGCGGCGAGGCCCAGCAGCGCGCCCCGGGTGTTGCCGCGGCTGCCCAGGGCCGAGCCGATCAGCGCGGCCTCGAAGAGCCCGGTCAGGATCAGCGCGGGGATCCAGGCAGCTCCGTGCACGCTCGTACTGCCGCCGGCGGGGGCCGCCGACGCCATGCCCAGGGCCAGCCCGAGCGTCACGGCCGCCACCCCGTACCGGACCCGTTGGGGCAGCCGGACGCGCATGACGAACGCGGCCATCAGCAGCGTGGCGGGCAGCTCGATCACGAAGATCGGCTGGACCACGGCGATCGGCCCGGTGGCCAGCGCCACCGCCTGGCAGACGGCCGCGACGATCACCAGACCGATCCCGGCGAGCCACAGCCGCTGGCGCACCAGGTGCCCGATCAGTGACAGGCGCATCACCTCGCTGTCGGGGACGGTGCGGGCGGCACGGCGCTGGAGCACGGAGGCGGCGCCGTTGCTGAGCGCGGTGAGGACGGCGAACAGGACACTGATCACCGGTCCATGATGCGGGCGCCCGCCCCCCGATCCGGGGTCCTGCGACACGGCGGCATGGCGGGGTCACCGACCGGAGCACAAGCCCGAAGAGGACCGAAGCTGTCCGCAAGGCCGCGTAGCGTGCACCCATGGCCGTCAGGAAGAACCCCGCCGCACCCGCGGTGCTGTCCCCGCGCGCGCTGAACCGCGCCACGCTGGAGCGCCAGCTGCTGCTGCGCCGCACCGCGATGTCCGCGAAGGACGCCGTGGAGCACCTGGTCGGCCTCCAGGCACAGAACACCGAACCGCCCTACTACCAGCTCTGCGCCCGCCTCGAAGGCTTCGACCCGGCCGAGCTCGCCGGTCTGATGGAGTCCCGCGAGGCGGTCCGTATCGTCACCCTGCGCTCCACCCTCCACCTGCACACCGCCGCCGACGCGCTCACCCTGCGCCCGCTGGTCCAGCCGGCCCGTGACCGGGAGCTCAACACCTTCCGCAGAGGACTCGTGGGGGTGGACCGGGACCGGCTCGCTTCGGTCAGCAGGCGGCTTGTCGAGGAGCGGCCCCGTACGCCCAAGGAGATCCGCGAGGCGCTGCTCGACGAGTGGCCCGCCGCGGATCCGCAGTCGCTGGGCGTGGCCGCCCGCTGCCTGCTGCCGCTGGTCCAGGTGACCCCGCGCGGGGTGTGGGGCAGGAGCGGCCAGGTCACGCTGACCACCGCCGAGCACTGGCTCGGTGCCCCGCCGCAGCCCGCCGCCGCGCCCGACGCCACGGTGCTGCGCTACCTCGGTGCCTTCGGGCCGGCCTCGGTGCGGGACATGCAGACCTGGGCCGGGCTGACCCGGCTGCGGGAGGTCTTCGAGCGGCTGCGGCCGCGGCTGGTCACCTTCCGGGACGAGAACGGGGCCGAGCTCTTCGACCTGCCGGACGCCCCGCGCCCGGACGAGGACACCCCGGCCCCGCCGCGCTTCCTGCCCGAGTTCGACAATGTGCTCCTCGGCCACGCGGACCGCACCCGGGTGATCCCGTCGCGGTACCGGGGGCGCAACGGGAAGGGCAATCAGTCGTACGGGACGGTGCTCGTCGACGGATTCCTCGCGGCGATCTGGCGGCTGGGCGACGGCACCGGCCCGGCGGCGCTCACCGTGCAGCCGCTCGGCGGGCTGGGCCGGGCCGAGCGGGACGCGGTCACGGAGGAGGCGGCACGGACGCTCGCCGTCATGGCGCCTTCGGCGGGCGGCTCCGACGGGTACGACATCCGGTTCGGGACGTTCGTCGACTTCGGGGAGTGAACCGGGCGGGGCCCCGCGGCCACGGCTACGGCAGCAGCCCCGCGCGCCGGGCCGCCACCACCGCCTGCAGCCGGGTGTGCGCGCCCAGCTTGCGCATCGCCGAACGCAGATAGCCCTTCACCGTCTCCGGCCGCAGCCCGAGCCGCTCCGCCGCCACCGCGTTCGTCGCTCCCGCCGCCACACAGGCCAGCACGTCCAGCTCGCGGGGCGCCAGTTGGACCGCGCAGGGCCTGGGGGTGCGGTCCCCGGCCGCCGAGGCGAGCAGCCCGCACACCGTGAGCAGCTCGTCGCGCAGGGCCGGGTCGACGACCTTCGGGACCAGGGCCCGCAGCTCGCGGTGGGCCTCGCGGACGTCCTCCCAGGCCTCCGGGGCCGCCCTCGGGTCCGTGACCTGCTCCCGGGTCACCGACAGCAGCTGCTGCACCTCGTCCCGCACCACCAGGGCCTGCTCCACATCGCGGGCGGCGGCGACCGCCGCGTCGAACGTGCGGTCCCCGAGCGTGATCGGCTCGCGCAGCGCCCCGTACAGCACACCGCGCACCTTGCGCCGCACCACGACGGGCACCGCGACCACCGAGCGCAGGCCCTCCGCCGCGACCGCGAGGTCGTACTCGTGGCTGATGTGGCGCGAGGAGTGGTAGTCGGTCACCGCGCACGGCCGGGACAGCGCGATCGCCTTGCCGCCGAGCCCGCTGCCCGCCGAGATGACGAGCCCGCGCAGCACGCTGGTCTGCGCCCCGTTCAGCTCGGCGATCCGGGCATGACGGGCATCGGCGAGCAGCCCGCCGAAGGCCACCGGCAGCCCGCTGCTCCGGCGCAGCCGCAGCAGCGCCGCCTGCATTTCGACCGCATCGACGGATTCCGGCACGCTGACGCCTCCCTGCCCGGCTCCGGGGGGCTCGGCCACCCCCTCGCTGCACCCCCGTTCGGGGGTGGTGAGACCTGGGTCACTGTTTACATGATGTTAAGTGACCGGTCCGGTCCGCAATGAGGAGGGCACATGTCGGCAACCAGCGCGACGGAAACGTTCCGGGCCGCCCGGGACTTTCTGCTGAAGCACCGCGAGGACTACCACGCGGCCTACGAGGGCTTCAGCTGGCCCAGGAACGACCATTTCAACTGGGCTCTCGACTGGTTCGACGTCATCGCCGAGAACAACGACCGCACCGCCCTGCACATCGTGGAGGAGGACGGCAGCCGCACCGAGGTGTCCTTCGCCCGGATGTCCGCCCGCTCCGACCGGGCCGCGAACTGGCTGCGCGCCCAGGGCGTGCGTGCCGGGGACCGGATCCTCGTCATGCTCGGCAACCAGGTCGAGCTGTGGGAGACGGCCCTCGCCGCGATGAAGCTGCGCGCCGTCGTCATCCCCGCCACCCCGCTCCTGGGCCCGGTCGACCTGCGCGACCGGGTGGAGCGCGGCCGGGTCCGGCACGTCCTGGTCCGGGACGCCGACACCGCGAAGTTCGACGAGGTGCCCGGCGACTACACCCGGATCGCGGTCGGCGCCGAGGTGCCCGGCTGGCTCTCGTACGCCGGAGCCGACGAGCAGCCGGAGACCTTCGAGGCGGACCGGGAGACCGACGCCGACGAGCCGCTGATGCTCTACTTCACCTCCGGTACGACCGCCAGCCCGAAGCTCGTCGAGCACACCCATGTCTCTTATCCCGTGGGCCACTTGGCGACGATGTACTGGATCGGCCTCAAGCCCGGGGACGTCCACCTCAACATCTCCTCACCCGGCTGGGCCAAGCACGCCTGGTCGAACCTCTTCGCGCCCTGGAGCGCCGAGGCGACCGTCTTCATCTTCAACTACACCCGCTTCGACGCGGGCCGGCTGATGGCCGAGATGGACCGCTCGGGCGTCACCAGCTTCTGCGCCCCGCCCACCGTCTGGCGGATGCTGATCCAGGCCGACCTCTCCCAGCTGAAGACCCCGCCGCGCGAGGTCGTCGCGGCAGGTGAGCCGCTGAACCCGGAGGTCATCGAGACGGTGCGGCGCACCTGGGGCGTCACCATCCGGGACGGATTCGGCCAGACCGAGACCGCCGTCCAGGTCGCCAACACCCCGGGCCAGCTGCTGAAGGCCGGTTCGATGGGGCGGCCCAGCCCCGGCTTCAAGGTCGAGCTCCTGGACCCGGTCACCGGTGAACCCGGCGCTGCCGAGGGCGAGATCTCCCTCGATCTGTCCGGCCGCCCGGTGGGCCTGATGACCGGCTACCACGGCGACCCGGACCGCACGGCCGAGGCCATGGCGGGCGGCTACTACCGCACCGGCGACATCGGCTCGCGCGACGCGGACGGCTACATCACCTATGTCGGCCGTGCCGACGACGTGTTCAAGGCATCCGACTACAAGATCTCGCCGTTCGAGCTGGAGAGCGCCCTGCTGGAGCACGAGGCGGTCGCCGAGGCGGCGGTCGTTCCCGCCCCCGACCCGGTCCGCCTCTCCGTCCCCAAGGCGTACGTCGTACTCGCGGAGGGCTGGGAGCCCGGCCCGGACACCGCGAAGGTGCTGTTCGAGCACTCGCGCTCGGTCCTCGCCCCGTACAAGCGGATCCGCAAGCTGGAGTTCGCCGAGCTGCCCAAGACCGTCTCCGGCAAGATCCGCCGCATCGAACTCCGCGAGCGCACCGCCAAGGGAACCGGCACCGAGTACGACGAGGGGGATCTGCGATGAGCGAGCTCTCCTACGCGCACGGCACCGGCACCACGGCGCTCCTCGGCGACACCATAGGCCGCAATCTCGACCGCGCCATCGAGGCGTTCGGCGACCGCGAGGCCCTCGTGGACGTCGCGTCCGGGCGACGCTGGACGTACACCGGGTTCGGCGCCGCCGTCGATCAACTGGCCCGAGCCCTGATGGCGTCCGGGGTGGCCAAGGGGGACCGGGTCGGGATCTGGGCGGTCAACTGCCCGGAGTGGGTGCTGGTGCAGTACGCCACCGCCCGCATCGGCGCCATCATGGTCAACATCAACCCGGCGTACCGCGCGCACGAGCTGGAGTACGTGCTGAAGCAGGCCGGGATCTCGCTCCTGGTCTCCTCGCTCTCGCACCGCACCAGCGACTACCGCGCCCTGGTCGGCCAGGTCCGCGCCGACTGCCCCGCACTGCGCGCCGTGCACTACATCGGCGACCCGTCCTGGGACGAACTGCTGGCCACCGCCACAGCCGTGACGCCGGATCAACTCACCGCCCGCGAGGCGGAGCTTTCCTGCGACGACCCGATCAACATCCAGTACACCTCCGGCACCACCGGCTTCCCCAAGGGCGCCACCCTCTCCCACCACAACATCCTCAACAACGGGTACTTCGTGGGTGAGCTGGTCGCCTACACGGAACAGGACCGGGTCTGTCTGCCGGTCCCCTTCTACCACTGCTTCGGCATGGTCATGGGGAACCTCGGCATCACCTCGCACGGCGCCTGCATCGTGATCCCGGCCCCCGCCTTCGAGGCGGCAGCCGTGCTCGCCGCCGTGCAGCAGGAGCGCTGCACCTCGCTCTACGGCGTCCCCACCATGTTCATCGCCGAGCTGAATCTGCCGGACTTCGCCTCGTACGACCTCTCCTCGCTGCGCACCGGCATCATGGCCGGATCCCCCTGCCCGGTCGAGGTGATGAAGCGGGTCGTCGCCGAGATGCACATGGACGAGGTGTCCATCTGCTACGGCATGACGGAGACCTCGCCGGTCTCCACCCAGACCCGCCGCGACGACGACCTGGAGCGCCGCACCGGCACCGTCGGCCGGGTGATGCCGCACATCGAGGTCAAGGTCGTCGACCCGGTGACCGGGGTGACGACGCAGCGCGGTGTGGCGGGCGAACTGTGCACCCGCGGCTACAGCGTGATGCTGGGTTACTGGGAGCAGCCCGAGCGGACCGCGGAGGCCATCGACGCCGGCCGCTGGATGCACACCGGGGACCTCGCGGTGATGCGGGAGGACGGCTACGTGGAGATCGTCGGCCGCATCAAGGACATGATCATCCGTGGTGGCGAGAACGTGTATCCGCGGGAGATCGAGGAATTCCTCTACGGCCACCCGAAGATCGCGGATGTGCAGGTGGTGGGCGTGCCGGACGACACCTACGGCGAGGAGATCCTGGCCTGCGTGATCCCGAGGAGCCCGGCGGACCCGCCGACCCTGGACGAGGTGACGGACTACTGCCGCGAGCAGTTGGCGCACTACAAGATCCCGCGGCTGCTGCGGATCCTGGACGCCTTCCCGATGACGGTCAGCGGGAAGGTCCGGAAGATCGAACTGCGGGAGGGTTACGGGCAGTAGGGCCCGAACGCCCCGGGCGCGGTCAGGCGGCCTCGATGATGTCGCCGGTGCCGCCCCGGGTCGCGGCCGCCCACTCGATCAGCAGCACTTCGTAGGCGGCGGACTCCACGGAGGACCAGTCCTGGCCGGCGCGCGCGTCCACGAATGCCCGTATCGCCTCGTTCGCCCGGGCGGCGGACGGGGGCGCCGGCCGAGTCGCGCGCGGCCGGTCGTCAGGTGTGTTCCGTGGAGTTAAAGCCATGCGCACTACTTTAAGGCCCACCACTGACAGCGGGCCGAACATTTGTGGCCCCCTGGCCCGAACGTGACCGATTGCACTCACTGTTGCCGGTCGGCTCCGGTGAGCTGCCGGAGGTGCCCGGAGCGGGGGATCTCGCGCCGCATGCAGACCCGCGGCCAGTGATCCAGGCCGTGTTCGGCCTCCTGCGCCCTGATCTTCCGCAGCCCGTCGGTGAGTTCGCCGTCGCCCAGGGTCTGGAAGCCGAGGCGGGCGTAGTACGGCGCGTTCCAGGGGACGTGGGAGAAGGTCGTGAGCGTGAGCGCGACCAGACCGCGCTCGCCCGCCCATCCGGCGAGATGGTCGATGAGCGCGCTGCCCAGGCCGCGTCGCGCGGCGGACGGGTGCACGGAGACCTGCTCGATGTGGGCGGCCCCGTCGACCAGGTCGGCGATCAGATAGCCGGCCGGGCGGTCGTCCCGGTCCGCGGCCACCCAGGCGCGGCCGGCCCGGCGGTAGTCGTCCAGCAGCCCGAGTGCCGGAGGGTCGTCGTCCGCGATGGCGGTCATGCCGAGGGTGCGGAACGGTTCGCCGGCGGCACGTTCGATGTCCTGGAGCAGCGGGAGGTCGGCGGTGCGGGCGGTACGGATGCGCATACCGTCAGTATGTCGCCTCAGGCGCCGGTGCTGAGCAGCTCATCGGCCGGGCTGTTGACCGGCTGCGGGGTTCCCGCCGGGTCCGTCACGAAGAGCGGCATGCCCAGGCCCTCGGCGCGCGCCGAGGCGTCCGGCGCGTAACCCGAGAGCGAGAAGAAGACGCCGGTGACCGACGCGCTGAGCGCGTGCAGCCAGAGGCACTCGACATCGCGCAGGGCGGTCGGGCGGGTGACCGTGTCGACCCGGGCGACGATCCCGGTGGCCCGCAGGTCGATCCGGGCGGGGGAGGGCTTCGGGGACTGCGCCACGTCCTGGTAGCCCAGCCACCGCAGATACCGGGCCGCGGTCGCCAGCGCGTCGCCCGCGCCGTGGATGGCGACGGCGCGGAACGCGGGCCGGGGCGCCGGGGCCGTGCGCGGCAGCGGGATGTGCGAGGGGCCGGCCGGGCCGGGCCTGTCGTCGGGAGCCGTCACCGGCCGGACCGGGATGCGCAGCACCGTCCCGCACGGGCAGCACAGCTCCGGCTGCGGCCACTGGTCCCGGCGTCCGCAGGCGGGGCAGCGCACCGTCACCCAGTCGTCTTTCCAGGTGCGCTGGGTGATCGGCACGACCCGGGCGCCGGGGAGCAGGGGCGGGGCGGTCGGTGCGCCGCACGGACAGGGGTAGGCCGGCGGGCTGTACGCATGGTCACGGCGGCAGGCCGGGCAGCGTACCGGCACCGACTCCACCATGTTCTCCCTCCGGCCCCGGGCGTGCCCCGGCGTTCTCTGCCGACGGCCGCTTCCCCGGCGCACCGAAACACGTGCGCACCGGCCGTGACGGGCCGGCTCCGCTCCGGACTCCATCGTCCACCAAGAGCGACGTCCTGGGGAGGGACTTGGCGTACTTCGCGGACGGACGCGCGCATCGGCGGCCGTGTGCGGCCTCTCTTGACGGTCGCCGGAGCGCGCTTTAGATTGACTTCCACATAACAGAATCAAATTTCCGTAATGCGGAATTGGTGCTCTCAGGTGGCGCGACAGAGCCCGACTCCACCAGGTCCGAGCAGGAGCACTCAATGCCTCGAATGACCGCTGCCCGAGCGGCAGTTGAGATCCTCAAGCGCGAAGGCGTCAGCAACGCGTTCGGTGTGCCGGGCGCGGCGATCAACCCCTTCTACGCCGCCCTCAAGGCCTCCGGCGGGGTTCATCACACGCTGGCCCGTCACGTCGAGGGCGCCTCCCACATGGCGGAGGGCTACACCCGGGCACGCCCGGGCAACATCGGCGTCTGCATCGGTACGTCGGGACCGGCCGGCACCGACATGATCACCGGCCTCTACTCCGCCATCGCCGACTCCGTCCCGATCCTCTGCATCACCGGCCAGGCCCCGACCGCGGTGCTCCACAAGGAGGACTTCCAGGCGGTCGACATCGCCTCGATCGCCGCGCCCGTCACCAAGGCCGCGACGACCGTCCTGGAGGCCGCGCAGGTCCCCGGCGTCTTCCAGCGGGCCTTCCACCTGATGCGCAGCGGCCGTCCCGGTCCGGTCCTCATCGACCTGCCCATCGACGTCCAGCTCACCGAGATCGAGTTCGACCCCGATCTGTACGAGCCGCTGCCGGTGCACAAGCCCGCCGCGACCCGCAAGCAGATCGAGCGCGCCCTGGAGCTGCTGAACGAGTCCGAGCGCCCGCTGCTCGTCGCGGGCGGCGGCATCATCAACGCCGACGCGTCCGGACTCCTCGTCGAATTCGCCGAGCTGACCGGCGTCCCGGTCGTCCCGACCCTGATGGGCTGGGGCATCATCGCCGACGACCACGCGCTGAACGCGGGCATGGTCGGCCTGCAGACCTCGCACCGCTACGGCAACGCGAACTTCCTGGAGTCCGACTTCGTCCTCGGCATCGGCAACCGCTGGGCCAACCGCCACACCGGCAAGCTGGACGTCTACACCAAGGGCCGGAAGTTCGTCCACGTCGACATCGAGCCCACCCAGCTCGGCAAGATCTTCGCCCCCGACCTCGGCATCGCCTCCGACGCCAAGGCGGCGCTGGAGCTGTTCGTCGAGGTGGCGCGCGAACTGAAGGCGGCCGGAAAGCTCAAGGACCGCTCGCGGTGGGCCGCCTCCACCCAGGAGCGCAGGGCCGCCCTCCAGCGCCGCACGCACTTCGACAACGTGCCGCTGAAGCCCCAGCGGGTGTACGAGGAGATGAACCGGGCGTTCGGCCCCGAGACCCGGTACGTCACCACCATCGGCCTCTCCCAGATCGCCGGCGCGCAGATGCTGCACGTCTACCGGCCGCGCCACTGGATCAACTGCGGCCAGGCGGGCCCGCTCGGCTGGACCATCCCGGCCGCGCTGGGCGTCGCCACGGCCGACCCGGACGGCTCCGTGGTCGCGCTCTCCGGCGACTACGACTTCCAGTTCATGCTGGAGGAGCTGGCCGTCGGGGCACAGCACCGAATCCCGTACGTCCACGTCCTGGTGAACAACTCCTACCTGGGGCTGATCCGCCAGGCGCAGCGCAACTTCGACATCGACTTCCAGGTCAACCTGGAGTTCGAGAACCTCAACTCGCCGGAGCTCGGCGTGTACGGCGTCGACCACGTCAAGGTCGTCGAGGGTCTGGGCTGCAAGGCCATCCGGGTCACCGAGCCGGACCGGCTGCTGCCGGCCTTCGAGGAGGCCAAGAAGCTGGCCGCCGAGTTCCGGGTGCCGGTGGTCGTCGAGGCGATCCTGGAGCGCGTGACGAACATCGCGATGAGCGGTACGGACATCGCGTCCGTCAACGAGTTCGAGGACATCGCGACCGACCCGTCCCACGCGCCGACCGCGATCCGCCCGCTCGCGGCGTCCTGACGCCCCGCTGACCGGCTCCTGTTCCCCCGGCCCCGAGAGACCGGGCCGGGGGAACACGGCGTACCGGCGGCGGTCGGAGCATCTGCGCGAGCGGCGCCACCGTCTCCCGGCGTTCGAGGTACTCCACCGCGGTATGGGGATTGCTGTTGGCGTTCTTCACCAGGTGGGCGCGTTCGAGCACGTCGCCGGTGTCCGGGAACAGCGTCCTGAGCCGGAGGGCGGAGACGGTGTGGTCGTCGCGGTCGGCGACGTTCGACCAGCGCCCGAGCCCGCCCGGGGTGCGCAGCGGCTGGGGGCGCAGCCGTTCCCTGATGATCGAGCGCAGACCCGGCGGCGAGCCGAAGGTGACGAGCGGCGGCAGCGGCCGGCCGAGCCGGTGCAGGGCCTCGTGGGCGACGACCGTGCCGAGAGCGAGTGCGCCATCACCGTCCTGGTGTCCGCCGTCACCCGGGACAGCACCGACTCGACAGCCCGATCGCGTACCGAATCGTCGTCGAGACACGCGGCCACCCGGCCCGGGTGTGAGACGCCGGTGCTGCTGAGCGCCGCGAAACCGGAGCGGGCGACCGGGACGAGCCGCCCCGGCATGGCAGCGACCAGCCGGACCGGGGCGTACGGACCCTGCCCGGGACCGGTCTCCGCGCACCCCGGCTGGTGCGTGACCGGCCGGCCGTCCTCGGCGCGGACCCCCCTCGGGTCGTCCTCGGCCGGATGAACATCCGCAGGTTCCTGGGAGAGGCGGGGCGGCGCCAGGAGGCGCTCGACGCGTACCGCGCGCCGCTTCCGGACGTGACCCGCATCCGGGGCGAGAACCACCCCAACACCCTGCCGGTGCGGCTGAACATCGCCCGCCACACCTGCGAACCGAGCTATCCGGCAAGCTCGTCTGCCCTGCACGAGAAGCTGATCGAGGACCAGCGGCGGGTCAACGGCGCGGACCACCCGACGGTGATGATCTCCCGCTACAACATGGCCATGCTCAAGGCCGGGCCGGGTGACCCCGCCACCGCGCCGGCCGAGCCGGACGACCTCCACCGGGACCGGCTCGCGCGCTGTCGCAACCCCCTCCACACCGAGGTGATCACGACGTCCTGCGGACGGGCCCTGGTCGGCGCACAGTTCGGCGACGTGGCCGGCGCCGTCGAGACGATGCGCGCGGTACGGGCCGACGGGGCGAGCGCGCTGGGCGAGGAGCACCCGAGCACCCTCCCGGCGGAGGCGGCGCTGAACGACCTGCCGGCCGGGTGACGGGCTCCGGACACGACGGAAAGGGCGTGGCGCACGGGGACCGTATCCGTGCGCCACGCCCCGGTACCGGGAAGTGACAGGGGTCGCGGCGGCGGCGATCGGGCCGGGAGGGTTCGTCCTCTTCAGGTCAGAGGACGAGGAGGCACCCGGCCCTCACCACCGCACTGGCATCGCACAACCGCCGCGACCTCGTCCTGCCCGCACCGCGCGTCACCCCTCATCCGGGTGCGCGGCGCGAGCAGGGCTCGGCGGAGACTCAGTCCTCGCGCAGGGCGCGGACCGCCTCCTCCACGCGCTTGCCGTAGTCGGCGTCGGCGGCGTGGAAGTGGGCGAGGTTCTTCTCGATCACGTCGTCGCGGGTCACCTGGGACAGGCCCCCGGCGATGTTCGCGACCAGACGGCCCTTCTCGTCCTCGGACATGAGCCGGTACAGCTCACCCGCCTGGAAGAAGTCGTCGTCCTTGGTGTGGGCGGGCGCCGCGTGGGTGCCGGTCCAGCCGTGGATCGCGAGCGGGGCGGAGAGTGCCGCGTCGGTCTGGGCCGGGCCGGCGTACGAGTTGGGCTCGTAGTTCTTGTCGTGGCGCGAGCCGTTGCGGGTGGCGTGCAGACCGTCGCGGCCGTAGTTGTCGACGACGGCGGTGCGCGGCGCGTTCACCGGGAGCTGGGTGTGGTTGACGCCCAGCCGGTAGCGGTGCGCGTCCGCGTAGGCGAACAGCCGGCCCTGGAGCATCTTGTCCGGCGAGGGGCCGATGCCGGGCACGAAGTTGTTCGGGGAGAACGCGGCCTGCTCGACCTCGGCGAAGACATTGTCCGGGTTGCGGTCCAGCACCAGCCGGCCCACCCGCTGGAGCGGGTAGTCGCTGTGCGGCCACACCTTGGTCAGGTCGAACGGGTTGAAGCGGTAGCCCGCGGCCTCGGCCGCCGGCATGACCTGCACGTACAGCGTCCAGGACGGGTTCATCCCGCGCTCGATGGACTGGAGCAGGTCCGTCTGGTGCGAACTGCCGTCCTTGCCCGCGAGTTCGGCGGCCTGCTCGCTGGAGAGGGACCGCACGCCCTGGTTCGTCTTGAAGTGGTACTTGACGAAGAAGGCCTCGCCCTCGGCGTTCGTCCACTGGTACGTGTGCGAGCCGTAGCCGTTCATGTGACGGTAGGAGGCGGGGATGCCCCGGTCGCCCATCAGCCAGGTGACCTGGTGCGTGGCCTCGGGGGCGTGGGCCCAGAAGTCCCAGACGTTGTCCGGCTCCTGACGGCCCGTGAACGGGTCGCGCTTCTGCGAGTGGATGAAGTCGGGGAACTTGACCGGGTCCTTGATGAAGAACACCGGGGTGTTGTTACCGACCAGGTCGTAATTGCCCTCGTCCGTATAGAACTTGAGGGCGAAGCCGCGCGGGTCGCGCACCGCGTCCGCGCCGCCCAGCGAGTCGGCGACGGTGGAGAAGCGGATGAACGTGTCGGTGCGCCTGCCGATGGCGGAGAGGAAGTCGGCGCGGGTGAATCCGGTGACGTCGTCGGTCACTTCGAAGTAGCCGTACGCGCCGGAGCCGCGGGCGTGGACCACGCGCTCCGGGATGCGCTCCCGGTTGAAACGGGCCAGCTTCTCCAGCAGGTGCTGGTCCTGGAGGAGGATCGGGCCACCGACACCGGCGGTGGCGGAGTTCTGGTTGTCGGCGACCGGGGCGCCTGACTCGGTCGTAAGCACACGCTGCGTCATGGTGTCGGGGCGACCTTCCGTACGGGAGCTGCTGAACTGCGACGGCTCGGGGCTCCAGGAGCGTAAGTACGCCCCGAACCCGACGTCAACAGTTTGTTGAATTTGGTGGCTGGTGTTCCGGACGGCCCCGACGCCTGGGCGCGACAGGACAGGTGTCAGCGCCGGCGCCGTCCGGAAGTCTCTGGTGTGCCGGCCCGGTCAGGCCTGGACGGGCTGACCCGACAGGCGCTCGACCGAGCGCAGCAGCGCCGAGTGGTCCAGGCCGCCGTCGCCCTGGGCGCGCAGCGAGGCGACGAGCTGGGCGACCACGGCACCGACGGGCAGCGCGGCACCGACATTGCGGGCGGCGTCCGTGACGATGCCCATGTCCTTGTGGTGCAGGTCGATCCGGAAGCCCGGTGCGAAGTCCCGCTTCAGGAAGTTGTCCTTCTTGCGGGTCAGGACGGTCGAGCCGGCCAGTCCGCCGCCCAGCACGTCCAGTGCGGCGGCGAGGTCGACGCCGGACTTCTCCAGGAAGACGACGGCCTCGGCGCAGGCCTGGATGTTCACCGCGACGATCAGCTGGTTGGCGGCCTTCACCGTCTGGCCGGAGCCGTGCGGACCGCACAGCACGATGGTCCTGCCGAGCGCGCGCAGGATCGGCTGGGCCTCGTCGAAGTCGCTCTGCCCGCCGCCGACCATGATCGACAGCACCGCCTCGACGGCACCGGCCTCACCGCCGGAGACCGGGGCGTCGAGCACCCGGATCCCCTTGTCCTTCGCGTTCTTCGCGAGGTCCACGGAGGTCTGCGGGGTGATCGACGACATGTCGATCAGCAGCGCTCCGCGCCTGGCGTTCTCCAGGATGCCGTCGGGGCCGTAGGCGATGGCCTCGACCTGCGGGGAGGCGGGCACCATCGTGATGACGACATCGGCGTCCCGGACCGCCTCGGCGACCGAACTCGCGCCGGTGCCGCCGGCCGCGACCAGCCGGTCGATCTTCGCCTGCTCCAGGGTGTGACCGGTGACGTCGTACCCGGCCTTGATCAGGTTCTCGGACATGGGGGAGCCCATGATGCCGAGGCCGATCCACGCAACCTTGGGGAGGTTGTTGCTCATGAGGGTGCCTTCCGATAAGCGTGTGTACGAGGGGGAGTCCGCCGCCCTCAGCGGGCGGCCCGCGCGGTGGCCGGGAGCCACTCGAAGGCCTCGGCGCTCGGCCGGTCGCCCGGCTTGTACTCCAGGCCGACCCAGCCGTCGTAACCGGCCTTCGTCAGCTCGTCGAGGAGCTGCTCCAGCGGGAGCGAGCCGGTGCCGGGCGCGCCGCGCCCCGGGTTGTCGGCGATCTGGACGTGGCCGGTCCTGCCGGCGTACGCCGTGATGACCCGGCTCAGGTCCTCGCCGTTCATCGACAGGTGGTACAGGTCCAGCAGGAACTTCGCGTTCCCGAGGCCGGTCGCCGCGTTGACCTTGTCGACGATCTCGATCCCGGCCGGCGCGCTCACCAGTGGGTAGCGCGGCGACTCCGGCTCGTTGAGGGTCTCGATCAGGAGTACCGCCCCGATCCGGTCGGCCGCGCGGGCGGCGGTCACCAGGTTCTCCAGGGCGAGTTCGTCCTGCACCGCCGGGTCCACGCCGTCGACGCGGTTGCCGTACAGCGCGTTGAGCGCCTTGCAGCCGACCGAGGCGGCGAAGCCGGCCGCCACGTCGATATTGGCGCGGAAGCGGTCCGACTCCGTGCCGGGCACGGAGAGCGCGCCGCGGTCGGGGCCGGGCAGCTGTCCGGCGTAGAAGTTCAGTCCCACCAACTGCGTGCCCGCGTCGTCGAGCGCCTTCTTGAGGGCGTCGAGCTCGGCCTGCGGCGGAGTGGGGGTCTCGATCCAGGGCCACCACAGCTCGACCGCCGTGAAGCCGGCCGCGGCGGCGGCCGCGGGGCGCTCCAGGAGCGGGAGTTCCGTGAAGAGGATCGAAAGGTTCACATCGAAGCGCTGGTCCGGGTAGCCCATGAGGGTTCGGCGCTCCTTCCGTATTGCGGAAGTTAGTTTCTACGTAACGGAAGATTGCCCGGAGCTGTGGAAGCTGTCAAGGGGGTGCCCGGAATTCGGGCCCGGTGACTTCGTGCGGGTTGCGCAAGGTGGACCCCCAATTGCGCCGGTTGCCGACGGGGCTCGCGCCGCGTCAGGGTTGCTGGTGCGACCGATGCAGCCGACCCCACACGAGGTGTCTCGCATGAACCACGCCACCAGCCGGCGCGCCGTCCTCGGAGCGCTCCTCGCGGGCGCGGCCCTGTCGGCGGCTCCCGCGCCGCCCCGCTCCCCGCTCCCCGCGCCGGATCCCGCCGCCGCGGTCGGCCCGCGCCCGCGCACCACCCCGCGCCTGCTGATCGGCACGTACACCTCGGCCGAGGGCGGCGGCACCGGGATCGGGACGGCCGGCTACGACGCCACCACCGGGGCGATCACCGCCGGCCCGGTGATCGCGGGCGTCGACAACCCTTCGTACCTGGCCATGCACCCCTCGGGCAGCACCGTCTACGCGGTCGACGAACAGGAAGAGGGCGGCGTAAGTGCCGTGGCCCTGTCGCCGGACGGCGGCCACCGGGTGCTGGGCACGCGCGGTACGGGCGGGGCCGGGCCCACCCATCTGTCCGTCCACCCCACGGGGAAGTGGCTGCTCAGCGCGAACTACACCTCGGGCAGCGTCGCGGTGCACCCCGTCCGGGACGACGGCTCGCTGGGGGAGCGCACGGACCTGGTCGCCCACACCGCGCCGCCGCCCGGCCCCGGCCAGGACGGGCCGCACGCCCACCAGATCATCACCACCCCCGACGGCGGCCACGTCCTCGCCGTCGACCTCGGCAACGACACCGTGTACACGTACCGGCTGGACGAGCGGCGCGGCACCCTGGACCAGGTCTCCCACGCGGCGCTGCGCCCCGGCGCCGGACCCCGGCACCTCACGTTCCACCCCGGCGGCCGCCACGCCTACCTGGCCTGCGAGGTCGACAACACCGCGGTCGTCTGCGGCTACGACCCGGCCACCGGCACCCTCTCGCCGGGCGCCCCGCAGCCCACCGGGACCGGGCCGGGCACGAGCTACCCCGCGCAGTTCCTGGTCACCGGCGACGGCCGGTTCGCCTACCTCGCCAACCGGGGGCACAACAGCCTCACGCGCTACGCCGTCGAGGACGACGGGGCCGTGCTCCGGCTGCTCGGCACCGTGCCCGTCGGCGGCGACTTCCCCCGGCAGATCGCCTTCTCGCCCGACGGGAAACTGCTCTTCGCGGCCAACCAGAGGTCCAGCACGGTGACGGTCTTCCGGGTCGGCTCCCGCGACGGCGGCCTGACCCGCACGGGTGCGGCGTTCGCCGCCCCGGTCGCCGTCTGCGTACTGCCGTACGCGGGCGTGCGCCCGGCCGGTCACTGAGGGCGGATCGATCTCCCCACGGCCCCGGCGCAGGTCCGTTAGGGTCGGGCGCGAGCCGCAGGCTTCACAGCGACGCGGCGAACGCATGAGGGAGGCACAGTGCGCTTGAGAGTGGAGTTCACCACCGAGCCCTTCGATCTCGACGAGGCGCCCGCCCACGCGGTCGTGGCCCGCGAGGTCATCCAGTCGGCCGACCTGGACGCCGTGGACGTCGGACCCTTCGGCAACACGGCGGAGGGCGGTGCGGACGAAGTGCTCACCGCGGTGGACTCGCTGCTGCGCCGCGCCCTGGCATCGGGTGCCACCCGGGTGTCCCTCCAGGTGAATGTGGTCGGGGAGGACTCCCAGTGACCGAACCGGCCGACCACCCGCTCGTCACCGCGGTCAAACCGCTCGTCGACGCCATGGGCGCCGAGCTGCTCGGGCCCGAGCAGGCCCAGCCCGACGATGTCGTACTGGCCTGGGAGGGCGAGGACGTCATAGCCGTCCGGCTGCCCCAGCTCTCCGAGTCGCTCGATCACATCCTGGCCGCCATGGAACGCCGGCACGGTATGCCGCTCGCCGAGCTGGACCGCCGCACCAAGCAGTCGGTGGTGCGGGCCCTGGAGGCACGTGGTGCCTTCTCCGTACGGCACGGCGTGGAGACGGTGGCGGGCGCGCTCGGGGTCAGCCGCTTCACCGTCTACAACTACCTGAACAGGGAAAATGCCGCCAAAGGCGAGTAGTTGAGGCGGTAGGTGAGCGAAGGCCGTGCAAGGTCGCGGAGGGCCGTCGTCCGGAGTACCGGGCGACGGCTTTTTACATTCGCGTAATTTCAACAAAGTGTTGACGTGGTGTTGTGGAGGGCGTTAGCTATCCGCAGCCCGACCGACGCGAAGCGAAAAACGCACAGCGAAAACAGCCACGGAGGCTCCCGTGACTTCGAGCACCACGCCGGGCCTCGCCCGGTTCAACACCCTGGCGGACGACGAGGCCACCACCGCACTGCACGAGGTGTGCGCCAGCGCGGCATGGGGCAGAGAGATCCTCTCCCGACGCCCGTACGCCACCGCCGAAGCCCTCCTGAGCGCCAGTGACGCCGCCACGGCCGCACTGACCACCCAGGATCTGGCGGACGCGATGGCCGGTCACCCGCCGATCGGCCGCCCGAAGCCCGGAGACCCGGCCTCCTCCCGCGAACAGCGCGGAATGGCCGGCGCCACCGAGGAACTCAAGGCCGAGATGCTCGAACTGAACCTGGCCTACCAGGAGCGGTTCGGACATGTCTTCCTGATCTGCGCCACCGGAGCCACCGGTGAGCAGATGCGCGACGCGGTGAAGTCCCGGATCGGGAACTCGCCCGAGCAGGAGCGCGGGAATGTGCGCACCGAGCTGGGCAAGATCAACCGCATCCGGCTGACCCGTCTCGTAACCGAAGGAGAGTGACGGTCTTGAGCACCGACACCACCGCATCGGTGTCCACCCACATCCTGGACACCAGCATCGGCCGCCCCGCGGCGGCCGTCGCCGTCACGCTCGCCGCCCGCAGCGGCAGCGGCGCACCGTGGGCGGCGCTCGGCGGATCCGCGACCGACGCGGACGGGCGATGCAAGGACCTGCCGGCGCTGCCGGAGGGCACCACCCATGTACGTCTCGACTTCGAGACCGAGGCGTACTTCGCAGCCAAGAAGCAAGCCGAGGCGCAGCAGGACGCCCCCCGCGTAAGGGACAGCGGTGCCTTCTTCCCGGAAGTGGCGATCACCTTCGCCGTCGTCCCGGGCGAGCACTACCACGTACCGCTGCTGCTCAACCCGTTCGGCTACTCCGTTTACCGAGGGAGCTAGCAGACATGCCCACGATTCTCGGCCAGAACCAGTACGGCAAAGCAGAGAACCGCGTCGTCAAGATCACCAGGGACGGCGACACCCACCACATCAAGGACCTGAACGTCTCCGTCGCCCTCTCCGGCGACCTGGACGACGTCCACTACAACGGTTCGAACGCCAACTGCCTTCCGACGGACACCACGAAGAACACCTGCTTCGCGTTCGCCAAGGAATACGGCATCGAGTCGGCCGAGCAGTACGGCATCCACCTCGCCCGGCACTTCGTGGACAGCCAGCCCTCGATCCACCGCGCGCGCATCCGCATCGAGGAGTACGCCTGGGAGCGCATCGCCGGCTCCGACGGCAACTCCAGGTTCATCGGCGCCGACGAGGTCAAGCACTCCTTCGTACGCAAGGGCCAGGAGACCCGCCTCGCGCAGATCACGTACTCCGCCGGAGGTGACGGGGGGGCGAAGTTCGAAGTCCTGTCCGGGCTCAAGGACCTGACCGTGATGAACTCCACGAACTCCGAGTTCTGGGGCTACATCAAGGACAAGTACACGACGCTCCAGGAGGACTACGACCGCATCCTCGCCACATCCCTGTCGACGTGGTGGCGGCACAACTGGACCTCCGACGAGCAGCGCATGCCGCAGTGGGAGAAGTCCTACGAGCAGGCCAGGAAGCACATCCTCCAGGCGTTCGTGGAGACGTACTCGCTCTCGCTCCAGCAGACGCTGTACCAGATGGGTTCGCGGGTCATCAACAGCCGCAGCGAGATCGACGAGATCCGCTTCTCCGCCCCCAACAAGCACCACTTCCGGCAGGACCTCTCCGCCTTCGGGCTGGAGAACGAAGCCAAGGACGGCGCCGTGTACTACGCCGCCGACCGACCCTACGGCCTGATCGAGGCCACCATCCTGCGCGACGGCTGCGAGCCGCACATCCCGGTCGACATGACCAACCTCTGACGCGGGGCGCGCATCCCCGCCGCCCGCAGCCGGCGGGGATGCGCCACACCGGAGGGAACAACCAGCCATGGCAACGCCTGCAAAAGGGCCGGCAGAAGGCCCGTGTTCCACCCGGCCGGAAGGACCCGAGGTCCACCCGGTCGACCAGAAGCTCCACCCCTCGCGGCTCGTCCCCGCCGCGCTCCAGCACATCGCCGCCATGTACGCGGGAGTGGTCACGCCCCCGCTCATCATCGGCCAGGCCGTCCGCCTCGACACCGCGGGACAGACCCGGCTCATCGCCGCCAGTCTGCTCATCGCCGGTGTGGCCACCCTCCTGCAGACCCTCGGGGTCAAGGGCTTCGTCGGCAACCGGCTGCCCTTCGTCAACGCCGCCTCCTCGGCCGGTATCGCGCCGATGCTCGCCATCGCCGAGACCAACGCCACGGGCGACCAACTCCCGGCGATCTACGGCGCGGTGATGGTCGCCGGTGTCTTCTGTCTCGCCGTCGGACCGTTCTTCGGCAGGCTCCTGCGCTTCTTCCCGCCGCTGGTCACGGGCGTCGTCATCACCCTCATCGGGGTGACCCTGATGCCCGTCCCGGTCGCCTGGGCACAGGGCGGCGACAGGACCGCCGCCGACTTCGGAGACATGAAGTACCTGGCACTCGCCGCCTTCACACTCCTCGTCATCCTGCTGATCCAGCGCTTCGGCCGCGGCTTCGTCAGGCAAGTCGCCCTGCTGCTCGGCCTGTTGATCGGAACCCTGGCCGCGATCCCGTTCGGCATGGCGGACTTCGGAACGCTCCGATCGGCCCCCGTCGCCGCGCTGCCGACGCCCTTCGCGTTCGGCGCCCCCGAGTTCCAGCCCGCCGCGATCATCTCGCTCTGCCTGGTGACGCTCGTCCTGATGACGGAGTCCAGCGCCGGAATGCTCGCCATCGGCGAGATCTGCGACCGTGAGACCGACGGCAGGACCATCACCCGGGGCCTGCGCACCGACGGCATCGCCACCCTCCTCGGCCCCGTCTTCGGCGGCTTCCCCACCTCCGCCTTCGCCCAGAACGTCGGCGTCGTCTCGCTGACCAGGGTCCGCAGCCGCTACGTCGTCGCCGCGGCCGGAGGCGCGCTGCTGGTCCTCGGTGTCTTCCCGGTGCTCGGCGCGGTGGTCTCCACGGTGCCGATGCCCGTCCTCGGCGGAGCCGGCATCGTACTGTTCGGCTCGATCGCGGTGAGCGGCATCCGTACCCTCTCCGAGGCCGGACTCGACGACAGCTCCAACATCATCCTGGTCGCCGTGGCACTCGGCGCGGGCATCATCCCGCTCGCCGCGCCCGGCTTCTACGCCGGATTCCCGTCCTGGGCGCAGACCGTCCTGGGCTCCGGCATCAGCGCCGGAGCGCTCGTCGCGGTCCTGCTCAACCTGTTCTTCCACCATCTCGGCACCCACGGCCGCCGGGCCGTGGCACTCAAATCCTCCTAGGGTCCTGCCGTGCCCGCACCGCCGGAAAGAGAAGGAAGCACCATGGCAGCATCGGCAGCCCCTGAGCATGTGGAACGCATCGTCATCGAGAACTGTTCGATCGCGACCGTCGACGCCGACGACACCGAGTACGCCTCGGGCCATGTCGTCGTCGCGGGCAACCGCATCGAATCGGTCGGCGCCGGCCGGGCACCCGAGGGTGCGGCGAACGTCGTACGCCGCATCGACGGCACCGGACATCTGGTCACCCCCGGCCTGATCAACACGCACCACCACTTCTACCAGTGGATCACCAGGGGGCTGGCCACCGACCACAACCTGTTCGACTGGCTGGTCGCCCTCTACCCCACCTGGGCGCGCATCGACGAGCCGATGGTCCGCGCCGCCGCCCAGGGCTCGCTCGCCATGATGGCCCGCGGCGGCGTCACCACCGCCATGGACCACCACTACGTCTACCCGCAGGGGTCCGGCGACCTGTCCGGCGCCATCATCGGGGCCGCCCGTGACATGGGCGTACGGTTCACCCTCGCCCGCGGGTCCATGGACCGCAGCGTCAAGGACGGCGGGCTGCCGCCGGACTTCGCCGTGGAGACCCTCGAAGGCGCACTGGCCGGCACCGAGGCGACCATCGACGCGCACCACGACGCCTCGTTCGACGCGATGACCCAGGTCGCGGCCGCACCCTGCTCACCGTTCTCCATCTCCACCGAACTGCTGCGCCAGGGCGCCGAACTGGCCCGCCGCAAGGGGGTGCGCATGCACACCCATGGCTCGGAGACCGTGGAGGAGGAGAAGTTCTGCCACGAGCTGTTCGGGATGGGGCCGACCGATTACTTCGAGTCCACCGGCTGGCTAGGCGAGGACGTGTGGATGGCGCACTGCGTCCACATGAACGACTCCGACATCGCCGCCTTCGCCCGCACCGGAACCGGCGTCGCGCACTGCCCCTCGTCCAACGCCCGGCTCGCCGCGGGCATCGCCCGCGTCCCCGACATGCTCGCGGCCGGCGTCCCGGTCGGCCTCGGCGTCGACGGCACCGCCTCCAACGAGTCCGGCGAGCTCCACACCGAGCTGCGCAACGCCCTGCTCATCAACCGTCTCGGCGCCCACCGGGAGAAGGCGCTGAACGCGCGCCAGGCACTGCGCCTGGGAACGTACGGTGGCGCCCAGGTGCTCGGCCGCGCCGACCAGATCGGCTCCCTGGAGCCCGGCAAGCTCGCCGACCTGGTGCTCTGGAAGCTCGACACTCTCGCCCACGCCTCCATCGCCGACCCGGTGACCGCGCTCGTCTTCGGCGCGGCGGCCCCCGTCACGCTCTCCCTGGTCAACGGCAGGCCGGTCGTCGAGGACAACCACCTGATCACAGCGGACGAGGACGCCATCGCCCGTGCCACCCGCGACGAGGCCCGCCGCCTCGCCACGATCGCCGCCGGAGCCTGACCCTCCGCGGCACCCCCGATACCGGCCGGCCGAGGGGGACGGCCC
>NZ_JBHXTM010000064.1:0-39332 GCF_042677325.1 Streptomyces sp. NPDC127117 | reverse complement strand
CGAAACGAGATCAGCCCCAGTTCAGATGTGCTCTGACCTGGGGCTGAGGCGTAGGCCGTGTGGGACTCGAACCCACAACCAACGGATTAAAAGTCCGCTGCTCTGCCAATTGAGCTAACGGCCCCCGGCGAATCACCCCTGAGCATAGCCCGCCGGGGCCCGGGCGCCGATCGGGTATCGGTTACCGGGCCCCGTCGTGGTGGGATCCCGGGGGGTCAGAGGGGTTCGTCCGGGGTGATCGTGTGCTTGTGATCCGGTTTGAGGAACCAGTGCCTCGCCGATGCCAGCCACCAGGTCGCCGCGAAGCCCAGTACCACCAGGACCGCGATCGGTGCGTAGTTGAACGTCTCCCAGGTGACCGGTGAGATCTGCGGCAGCATGAAGAGCACCGTGATGATCACGACCCAGGCCACCGCCACGATGCCGATCGGGCGGGACCAGCGGCCCAGGTGCCAGGGGCCCGGGGTGAAGTCGTCGGCCCGGAGCAGGCGGAGCAGCGTGGGGATGACGTAGGCGATGTAGAGGCCGATCACCGCGATCGAGGTCACCGCCGCGTATGCCGTGACGTTGATCAGGTACGGGAGTCCCAGCGCCAGGGCGCCGGCCGCGGCGAGCCAGACCGCGGCGACGGGGGTGCGGGTGCGGGGGCTGACCGTGTGCCAGACGCGGGAGAAGGGCAGGGCCCCGTCCCGCGAGAAGGCGTAGATCATGCGGCTGTTGGCGGTCACGGACGCCATGCCGCAGAAGAGCTGGGCGCCGATCACGATCAGCAGCAGGAGTTTGCCGGTGGTGGCGCCGAGGGCGTCCAGGAGGATCTGGGCGGGCGGGGCGCCGGTCGGTGAGTTCAGCGCTCCGTCGTACGACTGGATGGCGAAGGTGAAGCCGAGGAGCAGCACGAAGCCCGCGATCCAGGAGGTCCAGATCGACCGGACGATGCCCCGCGGGCCGGCCGTCGCCGCGTCGTGGGTCTCCTCCGTCATGTGGGCGGAGGCGTCGTAGCCGGTGAAGGTGTACTGCGCCATCAGCAGCCCGATCATCACGACGTAGAAGCCGCTGCCCCAGCCGGTGTTGTTCACGAACTCGGTGAAGACGAACGACGCCGACCGGTGCGAGTCCGGCACGAAGGTCAGGGCGCCGACGATGACGGCGACACCGACGACGTGCCACCAGACGCTCACGCTGTTCAAGATCGCGACGATCCGTACCCCGAAGGTGTTGAGCAGCCCGTGCAGCAGCAGGATCGCGGCGAAGAGCAGGATCGTACGGGTGGGGGTGACCTCGAAGCCGAACTGGAGGTTCAGGTACGCGCCCAGGAAGGACGCCGCCCCGAAGTCGATCCCGGCGGTGACGGCGACCTGCCCCAGCACGTTGAACCAGCCCGTGAACCAGGCCCAGGCCGCGGCCGAGCGCGGCGGGGCCAGCCGGTGCGCCCAGAAGTAGAGGCCGGCGGAGGTCGGGTACGCGGAACAGATCTCGGCCATCGCCAGGCCGACGAACAGCGTCATCAGGCCGACGCCGACCCAGCCCCAGGTGATGACGGCGGGGCCGCCGGTGTTCATGCCGAAGAGGTAGAGCGTGAGGCAGCCGGAGAGCACCGAGATGATCGTGAACGAGACGGCGTAGTTGGAGAATGCCGACATGCGCCGGGCCAGCGTCTGTGTGTACCCGAGCTGCGCGAGGCGCTCCTCGTCGGAGACGCCCGGTGGTGGTCGGTCCTCGCCTGTGTCGGCTGTCATGCACCCAGCAATTCCCGTGTGCCGGGGCACACATGCGGCCGCCGGGGTCACGACTGGGAAAACGTGCCGGGGCACGAAGGAGCGCGTGGCCCCCTCGTACCCCGGCGTCGCTCAGGTGATCCTCGTGTACTTCTTCCAGCGCGTGTCGGCCAGCTTCCTCGGCGCCGAGAAGCCCCCGGTGTGGTTCGCGTTGTAGAGGTACACCGCACCCGCCGGTGTCCGCGCGAGGATGTCCTGCCGCCCGTTGTGGTCCATGTCCCCGCTGCCGACGATCACGTTGTACCTGCCCCAGCCCGAGCCGATCTTCGTACGTGGTGCGAAGCCGCCCTTGCCGTTGCCCCGGTAGAGCCAGAGCACCCCGGCGCCGTCCCTCGCCACGACGTCCGCACGCCCGTCGCCCGACAGGTCGCCGCGTCCGGCGATGGCGGTGCAGCTCTTCCAGGTGGTGACCTTCGCACGGCCCGCCAGGGAGCCGTCGCTCTTGCCGCGGTAGAGCCAGATCGCGCCCGAGGCGTCCCGGGCGAGGATGTCGGGCAGGCCGTCCCCGCTGAGGTCGCGGGTGGCCACGATCCGGTTGTACTTGGACCAGCCGGTGCCCAGTTTCACCTTCCCGGCCTTGCTGAGATCGCTGTGGCTCAGGGCGCCGGGAATGCGGTAGAGCGTGCCGCCCGGCGTACGGGCGAGCAGGTCGCCCCTGCCGTCGCCGCCCAGGTCGCCCAGCTCGGTCATGAAGTCGAACCGGTCGCGCCAGTCGATCATCGAGCCGATGCTGTCGACGTAGCAGTCGCTGAGCCTGCCCTGCTGGTCCGTCGTGCAGAGGTCGATGAGGTCGCCGGGCTCCCGCGCCAGGACCGAGCCGCTGATCCGCTCGTCGAGGTCGACGTCGCGGGTCCAGTCGATCACCGTGGACCGGTAGGAGGAGATCCGGGTGTAGAGCCGCACTCCGCCCGCCACACAGCCGGTGGCCCGGGTGGCCGAGACGGCGATGAGCTTCCCGCCGCCGACGAGCGCCCGCCCGCGTCGCCGAAGCACCGGTCCTCGTCCGCGACGGGCGGCGCGCCCGGGGCCGGTACGGTGCAGAGCGTGCCGGACGGCAGTGTACGGCCGAGCAGCGCGGCGCAGGACGCCGCCGACTTGAGAGCCACCTGCTCGCTGTGCCGGACCCGTGGGGCGTCCGTCAGGTCCAGCCCCGCCCACGAGTAGAACGTCGCCCCGGCGCCCTCCGCGTACAGCGCCGTGTCGGCCGACGAAGCGAGCACCGGCTTGCCGTGCGAGGCCGGCGTCGCCCGGATCGCCACCGAGACGGCCCCCCGGCGGGTGTTCGCGTCGTACGTCGGGTGGCTGCGGTAGCGCGGATCGCTGCTGCCGCTCGACAGCTGACCGCTCGACAGGTCGTACTCCCACTCCATGTCGGCGTGGCTGCGGCCGGTGAAGCAGTCGGGCGTGGCCAGGGTCCGGGTCCTGGACAGCGTGATGCCCGTACAGGCCCGGTGGGAGCCGTCCGCGTCATCGGTGTACTGGAGCGGGATGAGCCACGAGGGGACCGTCGTGGCCGCCCGAGCCTCGGGCGCGGAGCCCAGCAGTCCGGCGAGCACGGCTCCGGCCGCGGCCAGGGTGGTGAGCGCCCTGCCCGCACCCGGCACCGCGAACCGGCCCCGCGCCGAACGTCCTTCGGTCGTCAGAAGACCCCCTTGTAGCCCTGCCATCCGGTGGCGATCTTCGTGCGCGAGCCGAACGATCCCTTGCCGTTGCCGTTGTTGCGGAAGAGGTTGCCCGAGCGGTCCCGCTCGACCAGGTCCGCCTTCCCGTCGCCGGTGATGTCGCCGACCCCGACGATCGTGTTGTACGAGGTCCCCCACGCGGCGAAGACCTTCACCCGCTCCTTCAGCTTTCCGCTCGCGGTGCCGTCGTAGCGGTAGAGCGTGCCGTCCTTGTGATGGGCGAGCACATCGCCGTACCCGTCGCCGTTGAGGTCACCGGCGCCGACGACCTTCGTGTACCCGGTCCAGGACGAGCGGATCTTCACCCCGGCCTTCAGCTTGCCGTGGCCGTCGTCGGCGAAGAGGTGGACATCGCCGGTCGACGTCTTGCGCGCGAGCAGGTCGGGCCGGCCGTCGCCGGTCAGATCGCCGGGCACGGTCAGCACGTTGTACGCGTTCCACCCCGTGCCCAGGGAGGTGTGGCTGCTGCCCGGCGTGTACGGGGAGCCGCACTTCCCGGCGTACCGTCGCAGCTCGCCGCCCGGCATCCGTACGAGCATCTCGGCGCAGCGGTCGCTGCCCATGTCCCCGAACGGGACCGCCAGCGTGCCCTTGGGCCAGCCGGCGCCGGAGCGCTTCCAGTCGAACTTCCCCTTGCCCTCGGTGTAGTGCAGGGTCAGCTCTCCGACCGAGTTGAGCGTGACCAGCTCGCCGAAGTCGGCGCCGCCCTGGTCGTGGTGGCCCTGGAGGCCGCCGGAGACCGAGATCTTCCCGCTGGTGCCGTACGTGCCGCCGCCCCCGGTCGCCCGGGCGGTCAGCGTCCAGGTGTGGACCTCGTTGGCGGCGTACTTGCCGGCGTCCGTCCTGCCGTCCCAGTTGACCTCGACCTCGGCGCCCGGTCCGCCGGAGAGGGTACGGACCGTGCGGCCGTGGATGTCCTTCACCACGAAGGTCCAGGTCGCGGGCCGGTTGAGCTGCCAGGTGCTGTTCCAGTTCTGACCGCCGCTGCTGTCCTTGAGGTCCATGTACCCGGGGGCGAGATCCGACTCGATCTTCGCCAGTGGCTGTGCGGGCACCCCGCTCGGCACGATACGGATCGCCTTGTCCGGTCCGACGTACGCGATGTCGCCGCCGAACTTGTCCACGGACCAGGTCAGCCGGCGCTGGTCGGCGGTGTTGCCCGCGGGCAGGTCCGCGATCTCCCGGGGCGCCGCGGACTTCCCGGTGTGGAAGTCGGTGAGCAGCAGCTTCCCGGCGGTCCGGTCGTGGCGTACGAGATAGCCGTCGCCGACGAGCGCGGGTCCGGACGGAACGGCGAAGCTCTTCTTCGCCGTACGGTCGTACACCCCGGCGGCGCCGTCCGTGCCGCAGTTCCAGTAGATCCAGCGCCCGACGGTCCGCAGCTCCTTGATCACGCACGGGGCGCCGGTGGCGATGGTGGCGACGACCTTCTTCTGTTCGAGGTCGGTCGCGGTGACGGCCCCGGCGGTCGAACTCGCCGTCCACAGCGCGGAACCCCAGACCGAGGCGGCGGTGATGGACCGGGTCATCCGGACGTCCGCGCTGCGGTATCCGGAGACAGCGTCGGCGTACTGCTTTCCGGTCGACGCCGCTTCGTAGACGAAGTAGCGTCCCGTGGTGTCCACGAACCGGCCGCCCGTCACATCGGGTTCGTCGGCCGAGTGCAAGGTGTTCGCGGTCAGCCAGATCTGGGCGCGTTCCCGGTCGCCGTCGACGAAGAAACGGCCCACATGGCCATTGCCGGTGGCGCGCAGCGGTACGCAGTCACCGGCGTCGCACGGAACGAGCTGGGGCCCGGCGCCGGTGGCGAAGACGCCGGCGTATCCCATGGAGGTGCGGTCGCCCACGGTCGCGCCGCCCGGACCGATCTGCCGGGCGTAGACGAACGGCGCGCCGCTCGGGGCCGTTTCCACGGTGTTCAGCACTCCGCCGGCGAAGTCGATGCCCCGGACACCGTCCGTCCCGATCGGTGTCGGCAGGTCCGCGGCACCGGCGCTCTGCACCGTACCGAGACCGGCCGCGACCACGGTGAGCGCGGCCAGGGCCGCGATGCGGCGCCGGGCGCCACGACCGCGTGGAGAAGCAAGGCGAGCCAAAAGGGTCAGTCCTCCCCGAAATGCCCGAAGGGCAAGAAGGCACAGGTGATCGACTGCGACCTTCCGCAAAGCCCCCCGGCCCGCCCCTGTGCAAGTCGCCGGATGCTAGCAGCGGTTGCCCATGTGGGGGAAGTGAAAAGAAAAGCGGGCCCGCTCGTGAAGAGCGGGCCCGCTTTCGTCGGCCTGTCGGCGGACCCTCAGCAGGTCCTACCGCGTTCCGGCCGATGCACGATCAGCCGATGCGCTTTCAGCCGTTGCGCTTCCAGCGCGGCTTGTCGTCGCGGCGGCCGAAGGAACCGGTGTTGGTGCCGGTGCCCCGGTGGTCGTCGCGGCGGCCGGTCGGACGGTCGCCGCCACCGGAGCGGAAGCCGCCCGAGGGACGGTCGTCACGACGGTCGCGGTTGAACGGACGGTCGCTGCCACCGGAGCGGAAGCCACCGGACGGACGGTCGTCACGACGGTCGCGGTTGAACGACGGACGGTCGTTGTCCCGGCGGTCGAAGGAGCGGCCACCGCGGTCGTCACGACGGTCGTTGGAGCGGAAGCCGCCCGAGGGACGGTCGTCACGGCGGTCGCGGTTGAACGACGGGCGGTCGTTGTCCCGGCGGAAGCCACCGGACGGACGGTCGTCACGACGCTGGAAGCCACCACGGTCACCACCGCGGTCGTCACGGCGGTCGCGGTTGAACGACGGACGGTCGTTGTCCCGGCGGAAGCCACCGGACGGACGGTCGTCACGACGCTGGAAACCACCACGGTCACCACCGCGGTCGTCACGACGGTCGTTGCCACCGCGGTAGCCGCCACGGTCGCCGCCGCGGTTGTCCCGGCGGTCGAAGTTGCCGCGGTCGTCGCGACGGTCCTCACGGGCGGCGGGCTGCTCCGGCACGGAGACGGCGGCCTCGATCGCGGCCTCCGCCTCGGCGGCCACCTCGGCCACCGCTGCCTCGGGGTCGTCGCCCCGCTCGCGGGCGGCACGGGCGACGAGGCGGTCGGCCTCCTCGCGCAGCTCACCGGCGCGGCGCTGGACGCGCTCCAGCTGCTTGGTCAGGTCGGCGACCTCGCGCTCGGCCTGCTTGGCGGCGTTGTTCGCGGAGTCGGCCTGGACCTCGGTCAGCGAACGGGCACCGGTGATCTCGGCGACCTCCGGGTCGAAGGCGCCCGCGCCACCGACGATGTGACGCGAGGCGTCGACGCCCGCGTCCTCCATCAGGCGGAAGATCTGACGGCGCTGGTGCGGCAGCGCCAGCGAGACGACGACACCGGACTTGCCGGCCCGGGCGGTACGGCCCGAACGGTGCAGGTAGTCCTTGTGGTCACCGGCCGGGTCCACGTTCAGCACCAGGTCGATGCCGTCCACGTGGATACCGCGGGCGGCGACGTCGGTCGCGACGAGCGCGTTGACGTAGCCGTCCTTGAAGTCGGCGAGCACCCGGGTACGGGCGCCCTGCGTCATGCCGCCGTGCAGCGCGTCCGCCTTGACGCCCGCGTCGACGAGCTGCTCGGCGATGCGGTCGGCGCCCAGCTGGGTGCGGACGAAGATGATGGTGCGGCCCTTGCGGGCGGCGATGGCGGAGGTGACCGGCGCCTTGTCCTTCGGCTTCACGACGAGGACATGGTGCGTCATGGTCGTGACGTTGCCCTGGGCGCTGTCGACCTCGTGGCTCACCGGGTTGTCCAGGTAACGCTTGACCAGCGTGCCGATCTCGTTCTCCATCGTGGCGGAGAAGAGCATGCGCTGACCGCCGACCGGAACCTGGTCGAGCAGCTCGGTGACCTCGGGCAGGAAGCCCAGGTCGGACATCTGGTCGGCCTCGTCGAGGACGGCGACCTGGACGTTCTCCAGGGAGCAGGCGCCCCGGTTGATGATGTCGCGCAGCCGGCCCGGGGTGGCGACGAGGATGTCGACACCGCGCTCCAGCGCGTAGATCTGATTGCCCATCGACGTACCGCCGCAGACGACCTTCATCTTCAGGCCGAGCACATCGCCGTACGGCTGGAGCGCGTCCGCGACCTGCATCGCGAGCTCACGGGTCGGGGTGAGGATGACCGCGCGGGGCTTCTTCTTCTCGGTGTGGCCGCCGGCCAGCGTGGCCAGGGTCGGCAGACCGAAGGAGAGGGTCTTGCCGGAGCCGGTGCGGCCACGGCCCAGGATGTCCTTGCCGGCCAGGGCGTCCGGGATGGTCGCGGCCTGGATCGGGAAGGGCGCCGTCACACCGTTCTGCGCGAGCTTGCGGACGATGCCCTCGGGCAGGCCCAGGTCGGCGAAGGTGATGGTCGGCTCGGCGTCCGCGTCGGCGGAGTCGGCAGAGTCGGCGTCGGCCTGCTCGGCCAGGGGGGCGTCCGCCTCGATGGAACCGGCGGACTCGGCGACCACGGTCTCCGCGGCCTCGACGAGCTCGTCGTTCTCGATGTTCTCGGGCATGACGGTGTGGTCAGAACTGGAAATTGACATGCGAAATGCGAAACCTTCCGGAGTCTCGGCACGCGCCCGTAACTCCGTGATTCGCAATTTCGACCGCCTCAATGCGGTCCAGCCACGGCAAGGGAGAGTACGCGCCACACGGCGCGCTTCTGTTTCGGCGCCGGGCAATGGGATCAAACGATCTACTACCATACGCACTCCACCCCACATCGCGCAAACCGACCCTCCCTCACCCCCTCGCTAGGCGGGCTCCACCTGCGGCGATACCTCGGGAGTCCGCAGCGGATCCATCATCCCCGGCACCCTCATCGCCCCGCTGCGGAGCTGCGCCGCCGGCGAGGCGGACGGCTGCGGCGACGCCTCGGAGGGCTCCGGCTCCGGCTCGGGCGAGTCCGGCGGCTCGGGGGAAGCCGGCTCGGACGGCTCGGGGGAAGCGGGCTGCTCCGGTACCCCTGGCCCCGGCTGCGAGGCGGAGGGCGTCGGCACCGGACCGCCCCGGCCCGGCTCCTCGCCCCCTTCTCCCCGCTCCCCGCCCGGACGGACGCCACCGGGGTCGGCCGAGGACCCGGCGGAGCCGCTCGGCCCGGGCGACTCGGCCGCCTCCCGCTCGGAGTGCGCCTCGGCCCGGCCGCCGCCGGTACGGACCCTGCCCGTACCCGCCACGGTGCCGCCGTCCGGCCGGGCGGCGCTTCCTCCGTGCTCGGGAGAGGGGGACGGCGACGCCTCCGTTTTCCCCCCGTCGTCGCCGATGCTCATGCAGCCGGTGGACGCGGCGACCGTCGCGGCGATGACGGCCGCCCATCGAACGGGGACGGACAACTGGCGCACGGGAGGCACCTCCGGGGGTACGAAGAAGGGGGGCGTTACGGAGAAGAGGGGGCTCCGTGCCCAACTCCCGTTGCCCCACCGGGGACACGCCCCACACCCGTCCCGCACATCACCCGCACGCCTTCCCCGGCGAGTCCGCACGCCCCGCCGCCGCACACCACCGGGACGCTCGACGGGCGGCAGGGGGCCGCGGGGGCCCGCCGGGAGGTCTCTTCGTCCCCGGCCGGGTCAGCCACAGCCCGGTCACCCGTAGCCGAGCGCGTGCAGCCTCGCGTCGTCGATGCCGAAGTGGTGGGCGATCTCGTGGACGACCGTGATCTCGGTCTCCGCCACCACTTCCTCGCGGGACTCGCACATCCGCAGGGTCGGCCCGCGGTAGATGGTGATCCGGTCCGGCAGCACCCCCGCGTACCACTCGCCGCGATCGGTCAGCGGCGTCCCCTCGTACAGCCCGAGCAGCTCCGGGTCTCCCGGGTCGGGCTCGTCCTCGACGAACACCGCGACGTTGTCCATCAGCCGAGTCAGCTCCGGCGGGATCCGGTCCAGGGCCTCGGCGACCAGTTCTTCGAACTCTTCGCGCGTCATCTCCAGCACCCCGCCATTGTCCCGTACCCAGGGCCTGGGCGCCCCGGCCCGGACGGGCCGTACGGACGTCTCCACGGCGGGTCTCGCACCCCTGCCGGAACCTCGCGGCAAACCGTTTTGGCGATAGCCGCCGCCATCCCATATGCTTCTCACGTCCCCGACGCGCTGGAAAGCGCGCAGGTGGGCCCTTAGCCCTCATCGTCTAGTGGCCCAGGACGCCGCCCTTTCAAGGCGGTAGCACGGGTTCGAATCCCGTTGGGGGCACGCTTTACCGTGTGCGAGACTTGTCTCGCACATTAGCTTGGTCCTGTGGAGCAGTTTGGAGTGCTCGCCACCCTGTCAAGGTGGAGGCCGCGGGTTCAAATCCCGTCAGGACCGCTGCAGCCCTTGTGAGCTGCGTGGCTGGGTAGCTCAGTTGGTACGAGCGATCGCCTGAAAAGCGATAGGTCGCCGGTTCGATCCCGGCCCCAGCCACCACCCGAAGGCCCCGTCCACCGGACGGGGCCTTCGCCGTGTCAGACCTCTTCCCGGTCCGCCCGGTTCACGCTCTCCCGGCCGCGCCGGGCCCGTACCGCCAGAACCAGCAGCACCGCCGCGACCACGGCCACCAGCGCCACGGCGTCCGGGACGTGCTCGCCGATGCGCTGGGCCCACTGCTCGACGGCGAACGAGTCGTCCACGTCCAGCAGTCCGGGCAGCGCCGTCGTCCCGTCGTACGCGAGGAACAGCGCGCCGAGCGCGATGAAGAAGAGCCCGGACAGCAGGGTCGTGGTGTGCAGTTCGAAGCGGCCGAGCCGGAAGGCGCGGCCGCGCAGCCAGGCCCGGCGGCCCAGATCGAAGCGTTCCCAGAGCAGCGCGAGCAGGAAGAGCGGGACCGCCATGCCCAGGGCGTAGACCGCGAGCAGCAGCCCGCCGTAGACCGGGCTGCCGCTGACCGCCGCCACGGTGAGGACGCTGCCGAGGATCGGGCCCGCGCAGAAGCCGGCCAGACCGTAGACGGCGCCCAGTGCGTAGACCGACAGGGCGGTGGTCGGGCGGATCCGGCCGCTGAGCGCGGCGATCCGGCGCGAGGCGAAGCCCAGGCCGACGATCTGCGCCACGCCGAGCGCGATGATCAGCCAGCCCGCGCCGAGGACCAGCGCGTCGCGGTGCCGGTAGAAGAGGCGTCCGGCGAACGAGCCCGCGGCGCCGAGCGGCACCAGGGTGGTGGCCAGCCCGGCGTAGAAGATGCCGGTACGGGCCAGCAGGCGCGAGGCGGAGTCGATGGAGTAGGCGAAGAAGGCCGGCAGCAGCAGGGCGCTGCACGGGCTGACCAGAGCGAGCAGCCCGCCGAGGAAGGCCGCGAAGTAGCCGATGTCAGCGGTCATTTCGCGGTGCCCCCGGCACCCTCGGCGTTCTTGCCGCCCTGGCCGCCCTTGGCGTCCTCGGTGTTGCGGGCCTTCTCGGCCGCCGCCTCGATGGCCCGGGTGAAGGTCTCCGCGGGCTGGGCCCCCGCGATCGGGCGGCCGTTGATCAGGAACGACGGGGTGGAGGTCGCGCCGATTCCGTACCCCTGTTCCTGGTCCTTGCTCACGGCGGCGGAGGCGGCGGAGCTCTCCGCGTCGCGGGCGAACCGGTCGAGGTCCGCGACCCCGGCCTCCCGGGCGAGCGCCTTCAGCCGGTCCTTGCCGAACCCCTTCTCCTTGGCGCCCTCGGCGTACGCGGCGGCGTGGAACTGCCAGAAGCGGTTCTGCTGCCCGGCGGCCCAGGCGGCGCGGGCGGCGGCCTCGGACTCGGCGCCGAAGATCGGGAAGTTGCGCCACTCGATGCGCAGGGTGCCGTTGTCGACGTACTTCTTGACCAGGGCGGGCTCGGTGTCGCGGGCGAACTTGCCGCAGTAGCCGCACTTGAAGTCGGCGTACTCGATGAGGACCACGGGGGCGTCGGCGCGGCCCTGCGCGAGCTTGTCGCCGGCGTCGCGGCGGGCGAGCTTCGCCAGCTCCGGATAGACGCCGGCGTCCGGGTCGGCGGCGACATCGGCGACCGAGGAGGAGGGGCCCGAGTGGTCGGGGGCGGTGGCCTGGTAGGAGACGTAACCGAGCAGCGCGGCGGCGAGGACGACTCCGGCGCCGTAGAGCACCGGCTTCCTGGACGAGGGCTTCCGGGCGGACGGGGACTTGGACATGCGGGACTCCGTGCTGGTGATGTGGAAGAGAAGGGGATGGCCGGGTGGGGCGGCCGGCTACACCCTCAGCACGGAGAGTTCTACGGGGGTGGGAGCGGCGGGCGCGGGGGCCCGGAGGTTCAGCCGCACGGGTGGGTGGACCGGTCCCTGTCCGGTGGCGGCGGGCAGGCCCCATCCGGCGAGGCCGGGGGCCTGGTCGTACGCGGCACGGGCCCGGCCCGGGAGCGCGGGTTCGCCGTCGGGCTTCCTGGTCTTGCGGCATCCCGGCGTCGGGTGCCCGTCGGTGTCCGCCGCCACCACCGGGGCGGAGTCGGCCGGGGCATCCGCACCCGTGACCCCGGCCACGACCGCGGCGGGGGCGGCATCGCCGCCGGGCGCCGCCGTCGCCGGTCCGCAGAACAGCCCCAGCACGACCGCGAGCACCGCCATCAGGCAGCACCACTGCGTACGGGACACGGCGACCGGCCTTTCCGGACGGGGCAACGGGTGGTCAGCTGCCCGAAATGGTACGTGCTGTGATCCCGCGCCTCCGCGCGGTGCCCGGGTGGTGATCCGGACCGCACGAAATGTGTTCGCCGTTCGTCGGGCCCGGGTGAGATCCTGGGCTCCGTATGTCTACTTCCTTCGCTGATCTCCAGAACCGGCTCGGAGAGATCTCGCTCCGCGATGCGCACCGGCTCGGCCGCCGTCTCGAAGGGGCGCGCCGCATCCGTAAGCCCGAGGCCAGGCAGTCCGTGCTCGACGAGATCGCCGCCGAAGCCGCGAAGGCGGCCGAGCGGCTCTCGCTGCGTGCCGCGCGGATGCCTGCTCTGACGTACCCGGAACAGCTCCCGGTCAGTCAGAAGAAGGACGAGATCCTGGAGGCGATACGCGACCACCAGGTCGTGATCGTCGCCGGGGAGACCGGCTCCGGCAAGACCACGCAGATCCCGAAGATCTGCATGGAGCTGGGGCGCGGGGTCCGGGGCATGATCGGGCACACCCAGCCGCGCCGGATCGCGGCCCGTACGGTCGCCGAGCGCGTCGCGGACGAGCTGAAGACACCGCTGGGCGAGGCGGTCGGCTGGAAGGTCCGTTTCACCGACCAGGTGAACCCCGACGCGACGTTCGTGAAGCTGATGACGGACGGCATCCTGCTCGCCGAGATCCAGACCGACCGCGAGCTGCGCGCCTACGACACGATCATCATCGACGAGGCCCACGAGCGGTCGCTGAACATCGACTTCCTGCTCGGCTATCTGGCCAGACTGCTGCCCAAGCGCCCGGACCTGAAGGTCGTCATCACCTCGGCGACGATCGACCCCGAGCGGTTCGCCCGCCACTTCGGCGAGGCGCCGATCGTCGAGGTCAGCGGGCGTACGTACCCGGTCGAGGTGCGGTACCGCCCCCTCCTGGAGGAGGAGGGCGACGACTCCGACCGCGACCAGATCACCGCGATCTGCGACGCCGTGGACGAGCTCCAGACGGAGGGGCCCGGCGACATCCTGGTCTTCCTCTCCGGCGAGCGGGAGATCCGCGACACCGCGGACGCGCTGAACAAGCGCAACCTCCGCCACACCGAGGTGCTCCCTCTTTACGCCCGGCTCTCGCACGCCGAGCAGCACCGGGTCTTCCAGCGCCACACCGGCCGCCGGATCGTCCTCGCGACCAATGTCGCCGAGACCTCGCTGACCGTCCCCGGCATCAAGTACGTGATCGACCCGGGCAACGCCCGGATCTCCCGCTACAGCCACCGCACCAAGGTCCAGCGGCTGCCGATCGAGCGGATCTCGCAGGCCAGCGCCAACCAGCGCAAGGGCCGCTGCGGCCGTACGTCGGACGGCATCTGCATCCGGCTGTACTCCGAGGACGACTTCCTGACCCGTCCGGAGTTCACCGACCCGGAGATCCTCCGTACCAACCTGGCCTCCGTCATCCTCCAGATGACCGCGGCCGGCCTGGGCGACATCGAGAAGTTCCCCTTCATCGACCCGCCGGACCACCGCAACATCCGCGACGGCGTCCAGCTCCTCCAGGAGCTCGGTGCGCTGGATCCGGAGGAGAAGGATCCGAAGAAGCGGCTCACGCAGCTCGGGCGCAAGCTCTCGCAACTGCCGGTCGACCCGCGGCTGGCCCGCATGGTCATCGAGGCCGACCGCAACGGCTGTGTCCGCGAGGTCATGGTCATCGCGGCGGCGCTCTCCATCCAGGACCCGCGCGAGCGGCCCTCGGAGAAGCAGACCCAGGCCGATCAGCAGCACGCCCGCTTCAAGGACGAGACGTCCGACTTCCTGGCGTTCCTGAATCTGTGGCGGTACATCCGCGAGCAGCAGAAGGAGCGTGGCTCGTCCAGCTTCCGCCGGATGTGCAAGCAGGAGTATCTGAACTTCCTGCGCATCCGCGAATGGCAGGACATCTACGCGCAGCTGCGTACGGTCGCGAAGCAGATGGGCATCCAGCTCAATGAGGAGGACGCGCCGGAGCAGTCGGTGCACACCTCGCTGCTGGCCGGGCTGCTCTCGCACATCGGGCTGAAGGACACCGAGAAGAACGAGTACCTGGGCGCCCGCAGCGCCAAGTTCGCGATCTTCCCCGGATCGGCGCTCTTCAAGAAGCAGCCCCGGTTCGTGATGTCGGCCGAGCTGGTCGAGACGTCCCGGCTGTGGGCGCGGGTCAACGCCAAGGTCGAGCCGGAGTGGATCGAGCCGCTGGCCCAGCATCTGCTGAAGCGCACCTACAGCGAGCCGCACTGGGAGAAGGACCAGGCGGCGGTGATGGCGTACGAGCGGGTCACGCTCTACGGGGTGCCGATCGTCGCCCAGCGCAAGATCAATTTCGGCCGTATCGACGCCGAGACCTCCCGCGATCTCTTCATCCGCAACGCCCTGGTCGAGGGCGACTGGCGGACCCATCACCAGTTCTTCCACGACAACCGCAAGCTCCTCGGCGAGGTCGAGGAGCTTGAGCACCGCGCCCGGCGCCGCGACATCCTCGTGGACGACGAGACGCTCTTCGACTTCTACGACCGGCGGATCCCCGACCACGTGGTCTCCGGGGCGCACTTCGACTCCTGGTGGAAGCACAAGCGCCGGGACGAGCCGGACGCGCTGGACTTCGAGCGCTCGATGCTCATCAACGAGAAGGCCGGGGCCGTCACCAAGGACGACTACCCGGACTCCTGGCGCCAGGGGAAGCTCAAGTTCAAGGTCACGTACCAGTTCGAGCCCGGTGCGGACGCCGACGGTGTGACCGTCCACGTCCCGCTCCAGGTGCTCAACCAGGTCACCGCCGAGGGCTTCGACTGGCAGATCCCCGGCCTTCGGGAGGAAGTCGTCACCGAGCTGATCCGCTCGCTGCCCAAGCCGATCCGCCGGCACTACGTCCCCGCGCCGAACTACGCGGACAAGTTCCTGGACCGGGCGGTCCCCCTCCAGGAGCCGCTGCCCCTCACGCTGGCCCGGGAGCTCCAGCGGATGGTCGGCGTCCCGGTCACGGCCGACGACTTCGACCTGAGCCGCGTCCCGGACCACCTGAAGATCACGTTCCGGATCGTCGACGAGCGGCGCCGCAAGGTGGCCGAGGACAAGGACCTGGAGGCGCTGAAGCTCCAGCTGCGTCCGAAGGCCCGTCAGGCCCTCTCCAAGGCTGCGGCGGCCACCGCGGGCCCCTCGGGCGAGTCCATCGAGCGTTCGGGCCTCACGGACTGGACGATCGGCACGCTGAACCGCGTCTTCGAGACCCGGCGGTCCGGCCAGCCGGTCAAGGCGTACCCGGCGCTGGTGGACCAGGGCGGGACCGTCGCCGTACGGCTCTTCGACACCGAGGCCGAGCAGCAGCGGGCGATGTGGCTCGGCACCCGGAAGCTGATCATGCTGAACGTGCCGGTCAACCCGGCGAAGTTCGCCTCCGACAAGCTGACGAACCAGCAGAAGCTGGCCCTGTCCCGCAATCCGCACGGCTCCATCCAGGCCCTCTTCGAGGACTGCGCGACGGCGGCCGCAGACCGGCTGATCGTCGCGCACGGCGGCCCGGCCTGGGACGAGGAGTCGTTCCGGAAGCTGTACGACAAGGTGCGCGCCGACCTCGTCGCGCTGACCGAGCACACGGTCAAGCAGGTCCAGCAGGTGCTGGCCGCCTGGCAGGCCTGCGAGCGGCGGCTGAAGGCCACCAACAGCCTGGTCCTGGTCAACAACGTCACCGACGCACGGGACCAGCTCGCGGCCCTGATGCCGCCGGACTTCGTCACGAGGACCGGGCTGCGCAGGCTGCCCGACCTGATGCGCTATCTGGTCGCCGTGGACCGCCGCCTCCAGCAGATGCCGACGGCCGTCCAGCGCGACACCACGCGCATGGAGAAGGTCCACGAGATGCAGGACGAGTACGCCTGGCTGCTCGAACAGATGCCGCGGGGCAGGCCCGTACCGCAGGAGGTCCTGGACATCCGCTGGATGATCGAGGAGCTCCGGGTCAGCTATTTCGCCCACGCGCTGGGGACGGCCTACCCCGTCTCCGACAAGCGGATCGTGAAGGCGATCGACGCGGCGGCGCCGTGAGGCGGCCCCGGACGGGCGGCTTCCGGAACCGTGACGGAGTCGCCACCCACGGTGAGTTCGACCGCACCCTCTGACCTGCTGTACAGTCTGGTTTCGCAGCCAGCCGCAAGGAAGGCAGCGAAAACCTGGTCCTGTGGAGCAGTTTGGAGTGCTCGCCACCCTGTCAAGGTGGAGGCCGCGGGTTCAAATCCCGTCAGGACCGCAGTAACGAAAGCCCGGATCCTTCTGGATCCGGGCTTTCGCGCGTCTTGACTCCGACGGCCGCCGACGAGTAGTCAGACAGCAGAGGCCGCCCCTGATTTCCCGGTGCGGGGCGGCGGTCCACCGGGAGGTGGCGTGTATGACGACGTCCGCCACGCACGAGACCCGCGCGCTGCTGCGCGCCCATCTGGCCGCCGCTTCCGGCCGCCGCCATCTCACCCGCCACTGTGCGGTCTGCCACCGGCTCCTGCGGCTCGCCATGGAGCCCGTGACGGCCCGCCGGACCGTTTCCGCCCCAGAACCGCCGGCCCCGCGTACGGAGCGCCAGGAGGGCACCTCCGAGGCCGAGGACGAAAGTCCCCCGGGCGAGTGACCAATGGCGGGACTTTCCGCTTCCCGACGGTGGCAGGCTCGTACTTGGCAAGACTCGCGCAGTGTGACGGGAGTCACCGAAAGAGTTTTGAGAAGGGGTGACCTTACACCCTTCCTACAACTGGCGAATTTAATATGTGCAATTGCACCACTCGGACGGGAGTTCCGCGGGACCATGTGAACCACGCCTCCCCGGCCTGCCCCGGCGGTCCGGAACAGTCCCGCACAGACCCGCTCAAGCCCGCACGCCACCCCGGCCGGACCCGACCGGACGCGCGGTTTCCGACACCCCCCGGAGGCGCCCCCGAAAGGCACCTCCGGGCCCGCCGCCGGGCCGTACGGGCACAAAAAAGATCGCGCTGGACCCGGCGGAGTCCAGCGCGATCGAACGACGCACCCGTATTGCACAGGTATGGCGCCCGTTGGGGCGGGCGCCCGTCATTTGGAGCTATGGGTGGGCCTGTACGGGTTGGGGGACCCGGAAGCCCGGTTGTTGCGCGGCGACAGGGGTGTGTCAGGCCTCGCTGCGCTGCTGCGGAATACCCGCAAGCAGTGCGCGGACCTCTGCCTCGCGGTACCGGCGATGTCCACCGAGCGTGCGGATGGACGTGAGCTTGCCTGCCTTGGCCCAGCGGGTAACCGTCTTCGGGTCCACGCGGAACATCGTGGCAACCTCAGCCGGGGTCAGCAGCGGCTCGGCATCAGGGGTGCGAGCGGTCATGAGCGGCCTCCTCGGGAGAACCGAACCATCTCGGTTCTTTCCTCTAAATTCTGCACCTTGACCCGCGTTGCCCGAAATGGCGGACGCGGGCCGAGTCGGTTATAGGACGAACGGCTTGTCCTCGGCACTACAACTACACCATCCGTCCAGCCACGTCGGCCAAACCGATGGAATTGCCCTCCCAGGTGTTCATCAGCGACGGAAGCCGATGGACCATGCCATAGCGGACAGTCACTCCGCCGTGACGATCAGTCACAGAGCGATCAGGAGCCATCAGACCCCCCATAGAGTGCAATGCTGAGCATTCCGCCCTTAGTTGGACGGACAGAACCCTCCCCGGGCTCCTTGTCCTATTTTGGCATGAGGAGTAGGGAAGGGCGCAAGAGCCCAGTTAGTGCTATCCATCACGCTTGAGGCAAAGGCCCGGTTCGGGACGTAGGTCCTAAGACCTCAGTAGTACCCTTCCGGCTCTTCGTTCTCACGCGCCACAGAGGGCACAGAGGGACAGACGCAGATATCGCCCGGTCAGTTCGCGAACTGACGATCTCTCACGGCCCGCCACCGCTCCGCCAGCCGGCCGTACGCCTCGCTCGCCCCTTCGGTGTCACCGGCCTGCAGCGCCGCGATGCCCTCGGCCACATCGGCGGCCGACCGGTCCCCGGCGAGCTCCTTCGCCGGCAGCGCGTGCACCAGACCCGCGTAGTCCAGCTCGACCAGCGCCCGCGGATGGAACTCCTCCAGCCAGCGCCCCACGTCCACCAGCCCCTCGGTCAGCGGGCCCTCGTCCACCGAGTCCCGCAGCGTCTTCAGCGCCCGGGCCAGCCGGCGGCGGGCCTGCACCATCGGCGTCCGGTACCGCAGCACGGGCGCCGCACCGTCCTCGCCCGCCCCCTCGTACTCCCGCTCCTCGTCGGAGAAGAGCACGAACCACCGCACCGGCACCTGCCACACCGAGGTACGGATCCACGGCCTGGCGTCCGGATTCCGCTCGGTCCACCGCTCGTGGTCCGCGACCGCCTGCCCGCGCACCACCGGCGGCAGCACCGCGTCGAGCACCGGCCCGGGGAACATCTCCGCCAGTTCCTCCAGCGCCAGCCAGCCGCGCAGCCTGGTCCGCCACGGGCAGACGCACACCACCCCGTCGACCTCGGCGACGAACGCGTCCGCGCTCTCGTGCACCGGCACCGCGACCGGCGGTGTGGCCGCCAAGTCGGCGAGCGAGCGTCTCAGTTCGTCCTGGGCCGTGGGGATCCGGGCCCGCCCGGCGTACCGGGCCCAGTGGGCGCGCTCGGGCTCCGGGAAGGCGGCCAGCGGCTCGTACACCCGGAGGTAGGACGCGTAAGGGACGAGCACCGAAGACACCACCGACATGCAGCAGATCGTGTCACGCCCGTACTCCGCAGGGGGGTGATCCAGGGCAGTGGAACAGATCTACGTCCAGGTAGGACTTACGCTCTTGCCCAGTCGGACCGGCCGCGCGGCCGGTCCGCGGCCCTCCCCACCTTCAGGAGGGTCTTCGCCGCTTCGTACTTGGGAGTCACCACAGTGACCGATCTGACCGACGGCGTCCTGCACACCCTGTTCCACTCGGAGCAGGGGGGCCACGAACAAGTCGTGCTCTGCCAGGACCGTGCCAGCGGCCTCAAGGCCGTCATCGCCATCCACTCCACCGCCCTGGGCCCGGCCCTCGGCGGCACCCGCTTCTATCCGTACGCCTCCGAGGAGGAGGCCGTCGCGGACGCGCTGAACCTCGCGCGCGGCATGTCGTACAAGAACGCCATGGCCGGTCTCGACCACGGCGGCGGCAAGGCCGTCATCATCGGCGACCCCGAGCAGATCAAGTCGGAGGAACTGCTGCTGGCCTACGGCCGGTTCGTGGCCTCGCTCGGCGGGCGCTACGTGACGGCCTGCGACGTCGGCACGTATGTCGCCGACATGGACGTCGTCGCCCGCGAATGCCGCTGGACCACCGGCCGCTCCCCCGAGAACGGCGGCGCCGGCGACTCCTCGGTCCTCACCGCGTTCGGCGTCTTCCAGGGCATGCGGGCCTCGGCGCAGCACGTCTGGGGCGACCCGACGCTGCGTGGCCGAAAAGTGGGGGTCGCCGGGGTCGGCAAGGTCGGCCACTATCTCGTCGAGCATCTGCTCTCGGACGGTGCCGAGGTCGTGATCACGGATGTGCGGGAGGAATCCGTACGGCGGATCACCGACAAGCACCCCGGGGTCGCCGTCGCCGCGGACACCGAGGCGCTGATCCGTACCGAGGGGCTCGACATCTACGCCCCGTGCGCGCTCGGCGGTGCGCTGAACGACGAGAGCGTCGCGGTGCTCACGGCCAAGGTGGTGTGCGGCGCGGCCAACAACCAGCTCGCGCACCCCGGAGTCGAGAAGGACCTCGCGGACCGCTCGATCCTGTACGCACCCGACTATGTGGTGAACGCGGGCGGGGTCATCCAGGTCGCCGACGAGCTGCACGGCTTCGACTTCGACCGGTGCAGGGCCAAGGCGTCGAAGATCTTCGACACCACGCTGGCCATATTCGCACGTGCGAAGGATGACGGCATTCCGCCGGCCGCCGCGGCCGACCGGATCGCCGAGCAGCGGATGGCCGAAGCGCGCCGCCGCTGACGGTGGCGGACGCGTCACCGCGCGTCCGTACCGCACCGTGGTCCCCGACCCGTCGACCGGCGAGACAAGACTCACGCCGGTCGGCGGGTCGCATGCCAAGAAGAGGTTAAAATCGCAGTTGACCAGCGAGGACGGGGCTTCTCGCCGGTCTTCTTCCGGGGCACGTGATGCGGGCGGCGTACCGTATGGCCGCGGAAGCAGGTACCGTTAAAGCCCTACGGGCACGGTCTCTCAGCCGAGAGTCCGTCCTGAAACATGAACGCGTGTCAAGACTCTGGGGCCGTCGAGCCCCGTCACCGAGGGGGTCGAGCCATGGGGCGCGGCCGGGCAAAGGCCAAGCAGACAAAGGTCGCCCGCCAGCTGAAGTACAGCAGCGGCGGGACTGACCTGTCGCGTCTGGCCAATGAGCTGGGCGCATCGCCTTCGAGTCAACCACCGAACGCAGAGCCGTTCGAGGACGACGACGAGGAAGATGACCCGTACGCACAGTACGCGGATCTGTACAACGACGACGAGGACGAGGACGAGGACGACAAGTCCGGTCCGTCGTCACAGCGCCGCGGCGCTTGACCTCGCGCTGACACATCAACCCGGTCCGGGCCTGTCCCGGACCGGGTTCTGTGCTGTCCCGGCCCGGTGCGGAATCCGGTTTCCCGAAGGTTCTCCCCGACCGCCGGAAGTGCTGGAATTCCGGCGGTCGGGCAGGTAGCGGCCATCGGGGCGTCCCGGTGTGCCCGCCTCGTTCCTATCGCGCGTACCCGCCGACGAGCTCCGCGCCCGAGGTGTGTGCCCCGCGCTCGGTGATCTCGCCCGCGACCCAGGAGTCGATCCCGCGGTCGGCCAGCGTCGTCAGTGCCACGTCCACGGACTCGGCCGGGACGATCGCGATCATGCCGACGCCCATGTTCAGCGTCTTCTCCAGCTCCAGCTGCTCGACCTGTCCGGCCTTGCCGACCAGGTCGAAGACGGCCCCGGGGGTCCAGGTGGAGCGGTCGACCCTGGCGTGCAGCCCGTCCGGGATGACCCGGGCCAGGTTGTTGGCCAGGCCGCCGCCGGTGACGTGGCTGAAGCCGTGCACCTCGGTGGTGCGGGTGAGGGCCAGGCAGTCCAGCGAGTAGATCTTGGTGGGCTCCAGGAGCTCCTCGCCGAGCGTGCGGCCGAACTCCTCGACCTGGCGGTCCAGCGACCAGCCGGCCCGGTCGAAGAACACGTGCCGGACGAGCGAGTACCCGTTGGAGTGAAGACCGGACGACGCCATGGCGATCACGGCGTCCCCCTTACGGATACGGTCCGGGCCCAGCAGCAGGTCGGCCTCGACCACGCCCGTGCCGGCGCCGGCGACGTCGAAGTCGTCCGCGCCGAGCAGGCCGGGGTGTTCGGCCGTCTCGCCGCCGACGAGGGCGCAGCCGGCGAGGACACAGCCCTCGGCGATGCCCTTCACGATGGCCGCGACACGCTCGGGGTGCACCTTGCCGACGCAGATGTAGTCGGTCATGAAGAGCGGCTCGGCGCCGCAGACGACCAGGTCGTCGACGACCATGCCGACGAGGTCGTGGCCGATGGTGTCGTACACGCCCATCTTGCGGGCGAGGTCGACCTTGGTGCCGACGCCGTCGGTGGCGGAGGCGAGCAGCGGACGCTCGTAGCGCTTGAGGGCGGAGGCGTCGAAGAGTCCGGCGAAGCCGCCGAGGCCGCCGAGGCCCGCGACCTCGGGGCGCTGCGTCTTCTTCACCCACTCCTTCATCAGCTCGACGGCACGGTCGCCGGCCTCGATGTCGACGCCCGCTGCCGCGTAGGAAGCACCTGTTGTCTCAGACATTGCCTGGGATCTTTCGTGTGGAAATACGGGGCTGGTGGCCAAAGGTGTGCGGCCGGGCCGTCACGGCCGACGCAGTGCGTCGGCCGCGGCGGTCGCCGCAGGGCCTGCTGCCAGCTCGGTCTCCAGCAGCTGCTTGCCGAGCAGCTCCGGGTCCGGGAGCTCCATGGGGTACTCACCGTCGAAGCAGGCGCGGCACAGGTTCGGCTTGGCGATCGTCGTCGCCTCGACCATCGCGTCGAGCGAGATGTACGCGAGCGAGTCGGCGCCCATCGACGTGGAGATCTCGTCGACCGTCATGCCGTTGGCGATCAGCTCGGCGCGGGTCGCGAAGTCGATGCCGAAGAAGCAGGGCCATTTCACCGGCGGGGACGAGATCCGGATGTGGATCTCGGCGGCACCGGCCTCGCGGAGCATCCGGACCAGTGCGCGCTGGGTGTTGCCGCGGACGATCGAGTCGTCGACGACCACCAGGCGCTTGCCCTTGATGACTTCCTTGAGCGGGTTCAGCTTGAGGCGGATGCCCAGCTGCCGAATGGTCTGGGAGGGCTGGATGAAGGTCCGGCCGACGTAGGCGTTCTTCACCAGTCCGGCGCCGAACGGGATGCCGCTGGCCTCCGCGTAACCAATGGCGGCGGGGGTTCCGGACTCCGGCGTCGCTATGACCAGATCGGCCTCGACGGGGGCCTCGGCGGCCAGCTTGCGGCCCATCTCCACCCGGGAGAGGTAGACGTTGCGCCCGGCGATGTCGGTGTCGGGGCGGGCCAGGTAGACGTACTCGAAGACACAGCCCTTGGGCTTCGCTTCCGCGAACCGCGAGGTGCGCAGCCCGTTCTCGTCGATGGCGACGAGCTCGCCCGGCTCGATCTCGCGTACGAAGCTGGCGCCGCAGATGTCGAGGGCGGCGGACTCGGAGGCCACCACCCAGCCGCGTTCGAGGCGGCCGAGGACCAGCGGGCGGATGCCCTGCGGGTCGCGGGCCGCGTAGAGGGTGTGCTCGTCCATGAAGACGAGGGAGAAGGCACCCTTCACCTCGGGAAGCACCTTGGCGGCGGCCTCCTCGATGGTGAGCGGCTTGCCGTCCTCATCGGTCTGGCCGGCGAGCAGCGCGGTCACCAGATCGGTGTCGTTCGTCGCGGCGACCTGGGTGGCGCGGCCGTCCTTGCGAGGAAGGTCGGCGACCATCTCGGCGAGCTTGGCCGTATTGACCAGGTTGCCGTTGTGACCCAGGGCGATCGAGCCGTGCGCGGTCGCACGGAACGTCGGCTGCGCGTTCTCCCACACCGAGGCACCGGTGGTGGAGTAGCGGGCATGACCGACCGCGATATGGCCCTGGAGGGATCCCAGAGACGTTTCGTCGAAGACCTGCGAGACCAGTCCCATGTCCTTGAAGACCAGGATCTGGGACCCGTTGCTCACTGCGATGCCCGCGGACTCCTGTCCACGGTGCTGCAGGGCATACAGTCCGAAATAGGTGAGCTTGGCGACCTCTTCGCCCGGAGCCCAGACACCGAAGACGCCGCAAGCGTCCTGGGGGCCCTTCTCTCCGGGGAGCAGGTCGTGGTTGAGTCGTCCATCACCACGAGGCACGCCACCGAGTGTAGGCGAGATCGACCACTGGTCCGAATTCGAGATACCGGTCCGGACCACCGTGGAAGCACTCCCGGGGGTGCCCCGAGGGGCGTTCGGGGTGGTCACGGGGAGTGATCATCGGTGGGGTGCGGTGGGGTGCGGATCGGGCCACGGGGCGGCGGTCGCCCGGATCAGCGCCCGGTTACCGTCGGGTTTCGGCCATTGCGGCCTAGGAGTCCGCCGGGCCGGATGGTGGCGCTCGGTGAGGCGGTCGACGCCCCGGCGCGAAGCCCGACCGAACGCGCGTTTCGTGGCGAGCCTCACACCGGGAGGCGGGGATGCGGGGCCCGAGGCCGGCGATCCGGCGGCCCGGACAGCCCGAGGTCCGCAGTGCGAGACCGTCGTTGATGGGCGCATGGCCGGTTGGCGGTCTCCTGCACCATGCGGCCACGGCCCCTCGCCGGCCGCTCGGTCGTGCTCGTGGAGCGCCGCCAGTCCTCCGGGGTCACGGCCCGGTTCAGGCCCTGGGTCTCATCCGCCGGGTGCCGGGGCCGTCGCGCCGAGTCCCTCGCCGTTCGACGCGGTGAGGGACAGCGTGCGGTGGTCGATCCGGTACGTCGTCCTCCCGTCCAGGACCGCCAGCAGGGCGCGCTCCAGCTTCATCCGGGGGTCCGGGCACATCATCCTGGTGCCGTCGATCCGGTCGAACGTGATGGTGGAGCCGGTGACCGTCGCGGCGCCGCGGAACCGGTTGCAGCCGAGGGTGCCCCGTACGGAGCCGTCCTTGCCGAAGCTCAGCCGCGCCTTCCGTTCCGTACCCGGGGGCAGCGACGAGGCGGTGGAGCCGGACACCAGGGAGGTGACGGTCCAGGTGGTGCCGGTGAGCGGGGCCGGGGGCTCCGAGGTCAGCGCGATGGAGTCACCGGCCTCCGTGGTCAGGGTCAGGGTCCTGCCGGTGACGGCGGCCGTGAGTTCGCCGCTGAACGCGCGGGACATGGCCGTCTCGAACCGCCGGACGTCCGTCCCGCACCCCATCTGCGTGGTCGTGGCCTGCCGCACGGTGATCGTGTCGCCGTCCGTGCTGGTCCCGGCGCTGAAGCGGTTGCAGCCGAAGTTCCCCGTGGCTCCGCCCCCGGGGCCGATCACCACATGGGCGCCGTCCGGGGCCTCGGTCGTGCGCCCGCCGGCCGTCACCGAGTCGACGTTCCAGTGGACGCCGGTGATGCGCGGACCGGTCCGTACCGAACCGCTGCCGTGGCCGGACCCCGTCTGCGTACCGCAGGCGGCAAGGGCGAGGAGGGCGACGGTTCCCAGGGCTGCCATCCGTTGATTCCGCATGCCCCTGGGACGGTCCGGCCGGGCGCCCGGTTCCCCCTCACCCCATCAGGGGCAGCAGCGCGGAGAGATCGGCCCGCTCCCCGCTGGCGCCGACCTTCGCACCGTCGAGCTCCCGCGCCCACTGCGTACGCCCGGTGGCGAGCCGGACCCAGGTGAGCGGATCGGTCTCCACGACGTTGGGCGGCGTGCCCCGGGTGTGCTTGGGGCCCGGTACGCACTGCACGACGGCGAACGGCGGGATCCGCACCTCGACCGAGCCGCCCGGCGCCTTCTCCGCGAGGGCGTCGGCGAGCAGCCGGGTGCAGGCGGCGAGCGCCTGCCGGTCGTACGGGATGTCGAGGCCGGCCGCCTCGTTCAGATCGTCGGTGTGCGCGACGAGTTCGACGGTACGGGTGACGAGGTGGTCGGCCAGCCGCATCACCCCGACCCGCGTCGTCAGCAGCCGCTCGTCGCCGGCCCCGGGCACCACTTCCTCGAACCGCGCCGCGACCTCCCCGTAGAGCGCGTCCAGGTCGGGGCGGTCCAGGGCGAGCGCCCTGGTGTCCTCGTCGATGCCCGCGGCCCGGTCGGCGGTGGCGAGGGGCCACTGGACGAGCGTCAGGCCGGGCTTCGCCGCGGCGGGTTCCGGCAGCTCCATATTCCGGGTGACGCCGGAGAGCGCCATGGTCAGGTGCACGGCGAGTTCGCGTACGGTCCAGTCGCCGAGCCGGGTCGGCAGCGCGAGCTGTTCGGGCGTCAGGGTGCGGACGGCCTCCCGGACATGGGAGAACTGCGCCAGGACCGCGGTGCGGGTCCTGACCGGGTCATAACGACGGGCACGTTTCTGGGACGGTGGCATGCCCGCGAGCCTAGGGTCTTTCGTTCGGATCGGGCCGGATCGGGCCGGATCGGGGAGCGGGGTCCGGTGTCGTGCATCGCAAGGCGGAGGAGGGAGTCGACGCAGAGCGCCGGCGACCGACGACAACGCGGCGAGGTGCGGCACCGGGGCACGCGAGGCCGGCATGATCCGAACGAGACGCCCTGAGCGCTGCCGGACAGGGCGGACGGCCCCGGCGGCCTCAGGACCGGGTCGCGAAGTCGCCCAGGCCGTCGGCGAGCAGGCCGAAACCGCGCTCGGCGAGCGCGACGGCGTCAGCGGCGATCGCGTCCGCCGGCTCCCCCGCCAGCAGCCGGAGCTGGTTCGCCTGTATGAGGGCGTTGCGGGTGCCGATCAGCTGGGCCCCCACGATCCGGGCGATGGGCGGCTCCTGGCCCTCCTCGACCAGCGCTTCGGTGAGCAGGTCGAAGGAGCGCATGGAGAAGGCGTGGGCCCGGGTGAGCAGCGCCGGGGTCTCTTGGATGAGCCGGCGCACCCTGAGTACCACCGGCTCGTCGCTCATTCCGACCGAGGGATCGTGGCGCTCGACGGCGGCCACGAACTGTCCGCGCACGGCGGCCAGGGCGGACTCTCCGGGGGCCCGGTCGCGTACCGCGCGCGCGACATCGCCGACGTGCTCCTCCATGGGAGCGAGGACCAGGTCCTCCTTGCCGGCGAAGTAGTTGAAGACGGTCATCTTCGACACCTCGGCCGCCTCGGCGATCTCGGCGACCGAGACCTTGTCGAAGCCGCGCTCGGCGAAGAGTTCGGTGGCCGCGGCCAGCAGGCGGCGTCGCGTCTGGAGCTTCTTGCGCTCGCGCAGACTCATCCCCTCGGTCATGGCGTCACTGTACCAGGATGAATCTTGATCCTGGATTAATTATTGACTCGATACATTTTCATGGGCCATGGCGATGGCCGGCCACAGCGGCACCGAGCCGCCCGGGAGGGGATCCCCGCCATGTCCGCAGCCATACCGACCGTCATGACCCACCGTCAGCGCGTCATCGGGTTCGCGCTCTGCATCGCCACGATCCCGCTGGCCGTGCTCGACACGGACATCGTCTCGTCGGCGACCGTGCCGATCGTCGGTGATCTCGACCCCGCGCACGGCATCGACAGGATCCCCTGGCTGATCGCCGCCTATCAGCTCGCCGCGACGGCGGCGCTGCCACGTCGGCCGGGCTCTGTCTGATCCCGATGGCGATCGGCATGACCGCCGTCGCACTGCTCCCCGACAGGCTCGCCGCAGCCGGCTGGTCGCAGAAGACCTTCGTCGTCAGCGGCACCGTCTGCGCGTCCGCCGCCCTGGCGCTGCTCGCCACGCTCTCCACGGACACCGGACTCCGGACGGTCCGCGCCGCACTCCTGCTGATGGGCGTCGGCTTCGGCCGGCTCATCGGCCGGCTGATCCAGCTGGTCCAGGACACCGCCCCGGCCGGGCAGTTGGGCATGGCCACCACCGGCGTCCGGTTCTTCCAGACCCTCGGCGGGGCCCTGGGCGCCGCGCTCTTCGGCACCGTACTCAGCAGGGTCTACGCGGCCCGCGGCCCCGGCGGCACGACCAGCACCATCGACCGGCTGACCGGCCACGCCCGCCGGAAGGCGCTGGACGCCTTCGTCTCCTCGACGAACGTGGTCCTCCGGTCGGCGACCGGAGTGATGGTCCTGGCAGCCGTTCTGGCGACCCGGCTGCCGGCCGGTATCCGGCGGAAACCGGAGGCGGCGGACGTAAATGTCACCGCATTCACCACGGCGCCGCCGCTACCCCGCTGAATACACAATTCCGTCGGCCATTCCGGCCCCCGGCCGGCATCGGCCACCGGCCGGATATCCGCGGCCCCGGCATACGGTGCGAGAACGGCCCCGCCCATGAACAGGGCGGGGCCGTTCTCGTCAGAACTCGCAGGTCAGGCGAGCAGCGCCGGAATGGTCGCCTCGTGCGCCGTACGCAGCTCGTTCAGCGGAATGCTGAACTCACCCTGGACCTCGATCTCCTCGCCGTCCACGACACCGATCCGGGCGACGGGCAGACCCCGCGCACCGCACATGTCGTTGAAACGAAGCTCCTCGCTCCGCGGCACGGAGACGACAGCGCGCCCCGCCGACTCGGAGAAGAGGAAGGTGAACGCGTCCAGCCCGTCCGGCACGACCAGCCGGGCACCCTTCCCGCCACGCAGGCAGGACTCGGTGACCGCCTGGACCAGACCGCCGTCGGAGAGGTCGTGCGCGGCGTCGATCATGCCGTCGCGGGAGGCCGAGATCAGGATCTCGCCGAGCAGCTTCTCGCGGCCCAGGTCCACCTCGGGCGGCATGCCGCCGAGGTGGTTGTGGACGACCTCGGACCAGGCCGAGCCGCCGAACTCCTCACGCGTGTCGCCCAGCAGGTAGAGGAGCTGGCCCTCTTCCGCGAAGGCGACCGGCGTACGCCGGGTGACATCGTCGATCACACCGAGCACGGCCACGACCGGCGTCGGGTGGATCGCCGTCTCACCGGTCTGGTTGTACAGCGACACATTGCCGCCGGTGACCGGGGTGCCCAGCTCCAGGCAGCCGTCCGCCAGACCACGGGTGGCCTCGGCGAACTGCCACATGACGTCCGGGTCCTCGGGCGAACCGAAGTTCAGGCAGTCCGAGATGGCCAGCGGCTTGGCGCCGGAGGCGGCGACATTGCGGTACGACTCCGCCAGCGCGAGCTGCGCGCCGGTGTACGGGTCGAGCTTGGCGTACCGGCCGTTGCCGTCGGTCGCCATGGCCACGCCCAGGTTCGACTCCTCGTCGATCCGGACCATGCCGGCGTCCTCGGGCATCGCGAGCACGGTGTTGCCCTGGACGAACCGGTCGTACTGGTCCGTGATCCAGGACTTCGACGCCTGGTTCGGCGAGGCGACCAGCTTGAGGACCTGCTCGCGCAGCTCCGCGCCGTTCGCCGGCCGGGCCAGCCTGCCCGCGTCGTCGGCCTGGAGCGCGTCCTGCCAGGACGGGCGGGCGAACGGACGGTGGTACGTCGGGCCCTCGTGCGCGACGGACCGCGGCGGCACGTCCACGATCTGCTCGCCGTGCCAGAAGATCTCCAGCTGGGAGCCCTCGGTCACCTCACCGATGACGGTGGCGATGACGTCCCACTTCTCGCAGATCTCCAGGAAGCGGTCCACGTGCTGCGGCTCGACGATCGCGCACATGCGCTCCTGCGACTCGCTCATGAGGATTTCCTCGGGCGAGAGGGAGGAGTCGCGCAGCGGCACGGTGTCCAGCTCGACGCGCATGCCGCCGGAACCGGCGGAGGCCAGCTCGGACGTGGCGCAGGAGAGCCCGGCGCCGCCGAGGTCCTGGATGCCCGCGACGAGCTTCTCCTTGAAGATCTCCAGGGTGCACTCGATGAGGAGCTTCTCCTGGAACGGGTCGCCGACCTGGACGGCCGGGCGCTTGGCCGGGCCGGTCGACTCGAAGGTCTCCGAGGCCAGCACCGAGACGCCGCCGATGCCGTCGCCGCCGGTGCGGGCACCGTAGAGGATCACCTTGTTGCCGGGGCCGGAGGCCTTGGCCAGGTGGATGTCCTCGTGCTTCATCACGCCGATACAGCCGGCGTTGACCAGCGGGTTGCCCTGGTAGCAGGCGTCGAAGACGACCTCGCCGCCGATGTTCGGCAGGCCCAGGCAGTTCCCGTAGCCGCCGATGCCCGCGACGACGCCCGGCAGGACGCGCTTGGTGTCGGGGTGGTCGGCCGCGCCGAACCGCAGCGGGTCGACGACGGCGACCGGGCGGGCACCCATGGCGAGGATGTCGCGGACGATGCCGCCGACGCCGGTGGCCGCGCCCTGGTAGGGCTCGATGTACGAGGGGTGGTTGTGCGACTCGACCTTGAAGGTGACCGCGTAACCCTGACCGACGTCGACCACACCGGCGTTCTCGCCGATGCCGACGAGCATCGCGTCGTTGGCGGGGACCTTCTCGCCGAACTGCTTGAGGTGGACCTTGCTGCTCTTGTACGAGCAGTGCTCGGACCACATCACGGAGTACATGGCGAGCTCGGCGCCGGTGGGACGGCGGCCCAGGATCTCGCGGATCCGGGCGTACTCGTCCTCCTTGAGGCCGAGCTCCTTCCAGGGCTGCTCGACGTCCGGGGTCTCGGCCGCGTGCTTGACCGTATCCAGGCTCATGCGTTGACCAGCTTCTTGATGATCGAGGTGAAGAACCCGAGACCGTCGGTACGGCCGGTTCCGATCAGCGGCTCGACGGCGTGCTCCGGGTGCGGCATCAGGCCGACGACATTGCCCGCGGCGTTGGTGATGCCGGCGATGTCCCGCAGCGAGCCGTTGGGGTTCATGTCCAGGTAGCGGAAGGCGACCCGGCCCTCCGCCTCAAGCTCGTCGAGCACCCGCTCGTCGGCGACGTAACGCCCGTCCATGTTCTTGAGCGGTACGGAGATCTCCTGGCCCGCGGAGTAGTCCGAGGTCCAGGCGGTCTCCGCGTTCTCGACACGCAGCTTCTGGTCACGGCAGATGAAGTGCAGGTGGTTGTTCTGCAGCATCGCGCCGGGCAGCAGATGCGCCTCGGTCAGGATCTGGAAGCCGTTGCAGATGCCGAGGACCGGCATCCCCGCCTTCGCCTGCTCGATGATCGTCTCCATGACCGGCGAGAAGCGGGAGATGGCTCCGGCCCGCAGATAGTCGCCGTAGGAGAAGCCGCCCGCCAGGATGACCGCGTCGACCTGGTGCAGGTCCTTGTCGCGGTGCCACAGCGATACGGGTTCGGCGCCCGCGACCCGTACGGCCCTCAGGCTGTCCTTGTCGTCGAGCGTGCCGGGAAAGGTGACGACTCCGATACGAGCAGTCACTTCGACTCCTCGGCCTTCTCCACCTTCACGGTGAAGTCCTCGATGACGGTGTTGGCGAGGAAAGTCTCGGCCATCTCGTGAATACGGCCGAGGGCGGCGTCGTCGACCGGCCCCTCTACCTCCAGCTCGAAACGCTTTCCCTGACGTACGTCCGCGATTCCCTCGAAGCCGAGACGGGGCAGTGCGCGCTGCACCGCCTGTCCCTGCGGGTCGAGGATCTCGGGCTTGAGCATGACGTCGACTACGACGCGTGCCACTGGCACTCCCGGTGGTGGTGTGGTGCGGCTGTTTCTCCGGGGGGGCTCCCCAGACCCCCGCAGGTCCCCTCAGCCTACCTGGCCAAAAATTCTACGCGGGTAGATATCAAGAGCCCTTGATCACGCCCAGATATCGGACGCGACAACACACGGGGAAAGTCCTGCAAAAAAAATCCTCACCGGCAGCACACATAGAAGGCTGACACGCGGAGGTAATTGGGTGGGCTTCACAATGCGGCACCCACCGCTGTACAAATGATTACCGGGGAATGCAGCATTGCCCTAAACAGTCGGCAACCGTCGACGCCGTATCCGCCTACCAGCCGGAAGGCCGGCATCAGCGCACACCGGACGCGCCGATACCGTAGGAAAGGACCGATATCCGTGGCTCAGCGCGTAGTGGTCACGCTCTCCGACGACATCGACGGGGGAGCAGCGGCGGAAACGGTCACCTTCGCCCTGGACGGGAAGTCGTACGAGATCGACCTCAATACGTCCAATGCAAAGAAACTGCGCAAGGTCCTCGCGCCGTACATGGCGGCGGGCCGAAAGCAGACAAACGCCGGCAAGCACGGCAAGACCCCCGTGTCGTACCGGCACACTTCGCTCGCTCCCGACCCGGCGGCCGTGCGCGCCTGGGCCCGCTCCCACCGGATGGAGGTGCCGGCCCGCGGCCGGATCCCCAAGAAGGTCTACGAGGCGTTCCGCGAAGCGAGTTGACCCACCGACAGGGCGCCCGGCACCCCCTCCGGCGACACCCTGCGGACACCGACTTGCGCTACACCCCCGCAGGTCGGCTAAAGTCTGGAGCACGCCGAGGGGCAAGGCCGCAAAGCCGAACCTCACGCAGCGTGCGGGTGTAGTTCAGTAGCAGAACATCCCCCTTCCAGGGGGAAGGCGCAGTGTGCAATTCCTGTCACCCGCTCTGCATCATTCTTATCGACCACTCCGGTGGATCGGGTAGAGTGATGCTCGCACCGCCCGATGAAACTCCTTCCGAGGAGTACAATGAGCGGCAGCAATGCGGACGTGGCTCAGTTGGTAGAGCATCACCTTGCCAAGGTGAGGGTCGCGAGTTCGAATCTCGTCGTCCGCTCTTGATCGAAACGAAGGCCCTGGTCGATATCGACCAGGGCCTTCGTCGTGCCCGGCCGCACGCGGCGATTGTCAGCCCCCCATGACGTTTGTCATGAGCAGTGATGACACCTCGCACTGATCCGGTCGCCGATCCCGCGGAAATCTGTAGGCATGACCAGCGACGACATCCCAGGCAACCGCGCGGACCGGACCGTGGCACCCGCCGCAGCCGCCTCCGCGCCCGCTTCCCGTTCCGATGCGGTGATCGAGGCGACCGGAGTGCGGCGGCGCTATGCGGGCGGCTTCGAGGCCGTGGCCGGTGTCTCCTTCTCGGTGGCACGCGGCGAACTCTTCGCCCTGCTCGGTACGAACGGCGCCGGAAAGACCTCCACCGTCGAGCTGCTGGAGGGCCTGGCCGCGCCCGACGGCGGCACGGTGCGGGTGCTCGGCCACGACCCGTTCCGCGAGCGCGCCGCCGTCCGGCCGCGGATCGGGGTGATGCTCCAGGAGGGTGGCTTCCCGTCCGAGCTGACGGTCACCGAGACGGTACGGATGTGGGCGGGCTGCACCAGCGGCGCGCGCCCGACCGGTGAGGCGCTGGAGCTGGTCGGGCTGACCCACCGGGCGCGGGTGCGGGTCAAACAGCTCTCCGGCGGCGAGCGGCGCCGCCTCGACCTGGCGCTGGCCCTGCTCGGCCGGCCCGAGGTGCTGTTCCTGGACGAGCCGACCACCGGGCTCGACGCCGAAGGGCGGCGCAACACCTGGGAGTTGGTCCGCGAGCTGCGGGACGGCGGCACCACGGTCCTGCTCACCACGCACTACCTGGAAGAGGCCGAGACGCTCGCCGACCGGCTGGCGATCATGCACCGGGGGCGGATAGTGACGGCGGGCACCACCGCCGAGGTGACCGCCGCCCGCCCCGCACGCATCCGGTTCGAGCTGCCCGAGGGCGTCCCGGCGGCCCGGATACCGCTGGGACTGCGGGCCGCCGCCGACGGTCACCGGATCGAGATCCGTACCCACCGCCTGCAGGAGTCCCTGGACGAACTGCTCACCTGGGCAAGGGAGTCGGACGTACGGCTGCTCGGCCTCGATGCCCGTTCCGCCTCGCTCGAAGAGGCGTTCCTCGATATCGCGCAGAGCGCGTCGGAGTCCGAGAAGGTGGCTGCGTAATGACGACCACGACGAGCACGACCGGTGCGACCGGCACCGGCACGGCGGCCGGCACGACGCTCCGGGGCCGGCTGACCGCTCTCGGACGCGCCGAGGTCTCCCTGCTCGCCCGCAACCGGACGGCGGTGTTCGTCTCGCTGCTGATGCCCGCCGCCATGGTCCTGGCGATGAAGTCGACGCTGAAGCAGTCCGTTCTCGACGGCACCGGCCTGTCCGTCGCCGCGGCGGCGCTCAGCGGCGGCATCGGCATCGTGCTGATCCAGGCCGTCTACATGAACCTGGTCTCGTCCTACGTGGCACGGCGCGAGGACCTCGTCCTGAAGCGGCTGCGCACCGGCGAGGTCACCGACCCGGAGATCCTCGTCGGGACCGCCCTGCCGTCGGTCGCGCTGGCTCTGGCCCAGACCGTGGTGATCGTGGTCGCGGGGACGGCCTTCTTCGGCCTCGCCGCGCCGCAACGGCCCGAACTGCTGCTGGCGGGCCTGCTGCTGGGCGTGGTGCTGCTGGCGGCACTGGCCGCGGCCACCTCCGCGGTCACCCGCACCGTGCAGACGTCACAGCTCACCACTCTCCCGCTGTTCTTCATCTCGATGATGGGCTCGGGGCTCTTCGTGCCGCTGGAGGTCATGCCCGACCCGATGGCGTCCGTGTGCGAGCTGCTCCCGGTGACCGGGGTGATGACGCTCGTGCGGACCGGCTGGCTGGGCGGTGCCGAGGGCTCCGACCTGCTCATGGCCGCTCTGACCGGGCTGGCCTGGACCGCGTTCGCCGTGTTTGCTGTGCAGCGTCGGTTCCGCTGGGATCCGCGACGCTGAGGAGGGGACACCGTGGTGCTCGTACGGGGCTGGCGCCGCAGCTGGCAGCAGCGCAGCAAGCTGGAGCGGATCGATCTCTACTCGCGGCTGACCCTCTCGGTGATGCCCTGGCTCTTCACCCTGTCGTGGCAGCTGGCCCCCTTCAAGTCCGACATCCGCCATGCGCCGCTGCCGATCGCGCTGGGCGTGGCACTGCTGCTCGTGAGCCTTGTGCAGTGCCTGCTGAGCAACCGCAACATCCAGCTGTCGTTCGCGCACTACCTCGGCACCGCCGTCCTTCCCCGGCGGCGGCAGCTGCCGTCGCTGGTGCTGCTGCTGGTGAACCTGGGGCTGCTGGCGACGATGGCCGGGGTGGACGGGGTCACCGACAGCGGGCTGCTCATCATGACCATGAACGCTCCGGTGGCGCACGCGATCACGCAGGTCCTGGTGACCCCGATCCGCACCTTCCTGATCCAGTCGCTCGCCCTCGCCGCGCTGTGCGTCGGCGTCTTCGCCGCGGTCGGGGTGCGGGGCGGGGCACTGGCCGGCGTGGTGCCGACGATGCTCTTCGGCTGCGTGCTCACCCTGATCGCCGTACGGCCCAGCGCCTGGAGCCTGAGCGTGATGTGGCAGGCCGAGGAGGCCAGGGATCTTCAGGCCCGGCTCGCGGTCGCCGAGGAGCGGCTGCGGTTCGGGCGGGACCTGCACGACGTACTGGGCCGCAATCTCGCCGTGATCGCGCTGAAGAGCGAGCTGGCCGTGGAGCTGGCCCAGCGCGGCAGGCCGGAGGCGGTGGACCAGATGGTCGAGGTGCAGCGGATAGCCCGCACCTCGCAGCAGGAGGTGCGCGATGTCGTACGCGGCTACCGGGAGGCCGACCTGAGTACCGAACTGTCCGGCGCCCGAGGGGTGTTGAGCGCCGCCGGGATCGAGTGCGAGGTGACGGGGGACGCCGGCGGGGAGCTGCCCGCGCCCGTGCAGTCGGCGCTCGGCTGGGTGGTGCGGGAGGCGGCGACCAATGTGCTGCGGCACGGCGATCCCCGCAGCTGCACGATCCGCCTCAGGTCCCTTCCGGACTCGGTGGTGCTCCAGGTGGAGAACGACGGGGCGGCCCCGGCCGCGGGGCCGGACGGGGGTTCCGGGGCGGGCGACGGCTCCGGACCGGGCGGTTCCGGGCTCGCGGGGCTGCGGGAGCGGTTGCGGGTGGTCGACGGTTCGCTGGACGCGGGCCCGGCGGGGAGCGGACTGTTCCGGCTCACCGCCACGATCCCGCTCGGGCCGGCGGCGCCCCCGGCCCGCCTCGACAAGCCACCGGCCGCCCGGGAGGCACCCGTACTTCAGGAGGAACGACGATGACGACCGTACGGGTGCTGCTCGCCGACGACGAGCATCTGATCCGGGGTGCGCTGGCCGCGCTGCTGGCTCTGGAGGACGACCTCGTGGTGGTCGCGGAGGCCGCGACCGGCCCGGAGGCGCTGGCCATGGCCCGGGCCCACCGGCCCGATGTGGCGGTCCTCGATCTGGAGATGCCGGGCGCCGACGGTGTGAGTGTCGCCACATCCCTGCGAACCGAACTGCCCGGCTGCCGGACGATGATCGTGACCAGCCACGGGCTGCCCGGACACCTCAGGCGGGCGCTGGAGGCGGGCGTGCGGGCCTTCGTCCCGAAGACCGTCAGCGCCCGGCAGCTGGCCGGGATCATCCGCACCGTGCACGCCGGAAACCGTTACGTGGACCCGGAGTTGGCGGCCGACGCGATCTCCGCCGGGGACTCTCCGCTGACCGCGCGGGAGACCGAGGTGCTGGAGCTGGCGGCGGACGGGGCACCCGTCGCGGAGATCGCGGAGCGGGCGTCGCTGTCGCAGGGCACGGTACGGAATTACCTCTCCGCGGCGGCCTCGAAGCTCGGCGCGGAGAATCGTCATGCCGCGGTGCGTCTCGCACGGCAGCGCGGATGGGTATAGTGGTTCTCGCGCTTCGGCGCTTGCGGACGTAGCTCAGTTGGTAGAGCGCAACCTTGCCAAGGTTGAGGTCGCCAGTTCGAACCTGGTCGTCCGCTCGGTTCAGCAAGAAGCCCCCGGCCTTCCGGCCGGGGGCTTCTTCGTGTTCCGTCGGCAGTCCTACTGCCAGGACGTGCCGGTGAGGAGTTCGTAGGCCTCCAGGTACTTCGCCCGGGTGGCGTCCACGATCTCCTGGGGCAGCGCCGGCGGCGGCTGCTCGCTCCTGCGGTCCCAGCCGGAGGCCGGTGAGGTCAGCCAGTCGCGCACGAACTGCTTGTCGTAGCTGGGCTGGGCCCGGCCCGGCTCCCAGGCGGCCGCGGGCCAGAAACGCGACGAGTCCGGGGTCAGCACCTCGTCCGCGATGATCAGCTCCTCGCCGCCGTCGGCGGTGGGCGCGAAACCGAACTCGAACTTGGTGTCGGCGAGGATGATGCCGCGCTCACGCGCGATGTCACGTGCCCTGCCGTAGACGTCCAGCGTGGTGCTGCGCAGCAGGTCGGCGGTCTCCGTGCCGACCTGGCGGGCCACCTCCTCGAAGCTCACGTTCTCGTCGTGGTCACCGACGGCCGCCTTGGTGGCGGGGGTGAAGATCGGCGCCGGGAGCTCGGAGCCGTCGACGAGCCCCTCGGGCAGCGCGAGACCGCAGACCGTGCGGGACTCGTTGTACTCGACGAGGCCGGAGCCGGTGAGGTAGCCGCGGGCGACACACTCGACCGGGACCATCCGCAGCGACTTGCAGATCAGGGTGCGGCCGGCCCAGTCGGCGGGGGCCCCGGCGGGGAGCTCGGTGGACAGGACGTGGTTCGGTACGAGATCGGCGAGCTGGTCGAACCACCACAGCGAGAGCCGGGTGAGCACCCGGCCCTTGTCCGGGATCTCGGTCGGCAGGACCCAGTCGTACGCGGACATGCGGTCGCTGGCGACCATGACGAGGTCGCCCGCCTCGTTCCGGTACAGGTCGCGCACCTTGCCCGTGTGCAGGTGGGTGAGGCCCGGGACCTGCACCGGCTCGGGCTTTTCTACAAATCCGGACACGCTGCCTCCGCGTAGGTTGATCCAGGAGTCGTTCCGATTCTCCCGTATCGGGGTGCGGCGGAGTGGGGCGGGGCGTCCGTGGCGCCGACTTCCGTGGCCCCGTGGGCGGTTCAGTCGCGCTTGCAGATGCGGTCGAGGAGGTTGGCGGTGGCCCGCTGGATGCGCGGGTCCACATGGCCGGGGCGGTCCAGCGCCGGGGACCAGGCGAAGGTGCCCGAGGCGAAGACGATCGCCCCGGACGGGGCCCGGTACACGGATGTCTCCTGGTGGCGCTTGGCGCCCTCGCTGTCCAGGTACGGGGAGTGGGCGAGCAGGATGCGGCTCTCGTGCTCGGGGAGTGCGATGCGCGGGAAGTAGCGGTCGGCCTCGCCGGCGACCAGGCCGTCGAGCTCGTCGCCCTCGCCCGCGCCCGTCGCCTCCCAGAGCCAGTGCTCGGCGTTCCGTACGACCAGGGGGTGCGGATCGGGAACCCGGCCCGCGTACTGGATGCCGAGGAGCTGCTGCTCCGGGCGGTCGATCTCGCGCCAGAGGGCGGGCTTGCCGGGGCCGCGCCGCTTGCGGCAGGTGAGCAGGCGGTCCGGGACGCCGGACGGCGACGGGGAGAGGCTGACCTGCCAGTACATGGTGTTGGCGGAGAGGAAGACCAGCGAGGTGCCGCCGTCGCGGGCGTGTTCGACGGTGCGGCGCATCGGCACCGACCAGTACTCGTCGTGGCCGGGGAAGACCAGGCCCCGGTAGCGGGCCGGATCGACGCGGCCGGCGTGCAGATCTCGGGTGTCGGCGTACGCGAGGTCGTAGCCGTACCGCTCGGCCCAGCGGATGAAGTCGTACGCGTGACCGACGTGGAGCGGCAGACCGGCGCCCGCGTAGGGGCGGTCGAAGGAGACGGTGACCGCGGCGTCCTCCTCGCCCAGGAGACAGCCCTGCTCGTCCCAGGCGTGGTAGAGGCTGGCGCCGGTACGGCCGTCCTCGGGATAGAGGTTGTACGCCTGCCAGGTGATGTCCGGCAGGACCAGCAGCAGATCGGCCGGCTGGTCGTCGCGGACCGTGAACGGGATGTGGGAGCGGTATCCGTCCAACGTGGTGAGCACGGCGACGTACGCGCCGATCGACCAGTAGGTGGGGATCTGGAGCCGCCAGGACTGCCACCAGTGGTGGCAGGAGACCGTGCGGTCGGCGGTGAGCGGCGCGGGCTGGACGATGCCGGCGAGCCGGGGGCTCGTGGTGATCTGGGCGGCGCCGTCGCCGCCGTAGTGACCGATGCGGTAGATGTCCACGGAGAACTGCTGGGGCGGATCCACGGTGATGTGGAAGTCGATCGCCTCGCCGGGGGCCGCGGCGCCCGTGGAGATGAAGCCCTTGATCTGGCGGTGCACATCGTCGGCCGTGCGCGTGCCGCCGTCGGTGGAACCGCGGGTCAGGGCGGGGTCGGCGTACCAGGGGACGACATGGCCGGTGTCGTCGAAGTAGTTCTCGCTGCCGCGCAGCCAGGGCAGCGGACCCTGGCCGAAGGGGTCGGAGACGGCGTGCGCGAGGGCACCCGACTCCCATCGCCGAATCTGCTCCGTCCCCATACCGTTTCCCTCCCTCAAGTCCCCCGAGACAACAGTCGATGGTCGATGGTGGTGGCCGATCGTCGATCACCGATCGCCGCTGGTCATGCGTCATCGGTGCGCCAGCAGCCATGCGCCGACTGTCAGCGTCGATCCCCAGCACATCACATAACGCATGCAGTCCGTCACCGTTCGTCGCGAATTGACGTGAACGGAACGTGTTATTCCGGGCGTTGGGGTGTTTGCGCTGTGACTGCTGGGGCTGGTGCTTCAGACGAGGCGGACGGGCTTGTCGGTGCGTACGCCGATGGAAGCGAGCCAGGACCGCAGCGGTTCCGCGTCCCCGTCCTCGACCAGGCTCAGGACCGGACTGCCGAGGTCCGCCCGGCGCTCGCCGTCGATCAGCAGCGCGGGACCGTCCAGCCAGTCGAGGCCGGGCGCCGCGCCCGCCGTGTCCACCGCCGCGCAGCAGACCATCGCCGCGACATGGTCGGCGAGCAGCTCCGTGCCCGTGCGGGGCGGCTGGAGCGGGAAGAGCGGGAGGGGGTCGGGGCCCCAGGGGGCCAGGACGTCCCCGCCCGGGCCGGCCGGGGCGCCTGCCCGGCCCGATGCGTCACCGGCCCGGTGCTGCTGGGCCGCGGCCTCCTCACGGGCCACCGCGGCGCTGATCCCGGCGGCGAGCTCCTCGCCGCCGTCGGCCCGGCCTGCCAGATGCTCGACGACCCGGGCCAGCGTGGGCATCCCGGCGTCGACGGGGCAGGCGCCGGGGCGGGCGACGGGGCGTGAGGAGGCATCCGGGCGGGCTCGGGCGTCGCCGGGGCCGTGGAAGCCGTCAGGGGCGGGGTCCGTCACGGTGGGGTCCGTCGCGTCGCGGGCGGTTCCGGCCAGGTCCGTCGCGGTGAGGTCCGACGCGGTGAGGTCCGTCGCGTCGCGGGCGGTTCCGGCCAGGTCCGTCGCGGTGAGGTCCGACGCGGTGAGGTCCGTCGCGGCGCGGGCGGTTCCGGCCAGGTCC
>NZ_JBHXTM010000063.1:34844-40224 GCF_042677325.1 Streptomyces sp. NPDC127117 | reverse complement strand
CCGTGACACACATCCGGTGTCACGGCCCGCGGCTCTGTCGTACTCAGGTGTTGTTACGCGGTCAGGCAGACTTCCTGCTGTCCCGCGGGTGTACGGCGATGTTCATGGCTCCGGAGCGCAGAACCGCCAGCCTCTCGGCGAGCACTTCCTCCAGCTCCTCGCGTGTGCGCCGCTCCATGAGCATGTCCCAGTGCGTACGCGCAGGCTTGCCCTTCTTCTCCTCGGGGCCATCCCCGTCCACCAGGAGTGCCATGGCGCCGCACGCCTTGCACTCCCACTCCGGCGGAATTTCCGCCTCTACCGAGAACGGCATCTCAAATCGATGTCCGTTCTGGCATGCGTACTCCACCGCCTGGCGCGGGGCCAGATCGATGCCGCGGTCCGTCTCGTAGCTGGTAACCACGAGTCGCGTGCCGCGGAGAGCTCGCTCACTCATGAATCGTGCCTCCCGGGCTTGTCGCCCACAGGACAGGTGTCGCTGTCGTCGTCATCCGGTCAACGTCCGGTCGGCGGTAAAGATTCCCGTTGCCGGTCATGCGTCGCCCGTCGTGCCGCTGCTTTTTCAGGTTTCCCAGGGTTTCAAGTACCCAGCGATGCCCGGTTTGTCACATCTGGCGGAAGTTGTCACCCAACAGTTCGGCTTCTTCCGCTCGCAGTAACGGTCCTCCGGGCAGGCCAAAGGCGTACACTACCGGCCTTTCACTTCAACGTCTAAATCCGTTCCGGAACGGGATTGCCCGCGGCCGCCACGGCCCGCCGGACCGGCACCCTCGCGAGCAGTACGGAACCGACCACGAAGAAGATCACCAACGAGATGATCGCATCCCGGTAGCTGCCGGTCAGCTGGTACGCGAGCCCGAACACCAGTGGCCCCAGCCAGCTCAGTCCGCGGTCGCTCATCTCGTACGCGGAGAAGTACTCGGCCTCCTTGCCGCGCGGCACCAGATGGGAGAAGAGCGAGCGCGACAGCGCCTGGCTGCCGCCCAGCACCAGGCCGATCGCCGAAGCCAGTACGTAGAAGAAGACCGGCGACCCGGACGGGAGGAAATAGCCGGCGACGAGGATCAGCGTCCAGACGACGAGCGAACCGAGGATCGTGCGCTTCGCGCCGTGCACCCGGGCCAGCCGGCCCATCCCCAGGGCTCCGGCCACCGCGAGCACCTGCACCAGCAGCACCGCCGTGATCAGGGTCGTCTGGTCGAGGTCCAGTTCCTCCGAGCCGTACACCGAGGCCTGGGAGATCACCGTCTGCACGCCGTCGTTGTAGATCAGGTACGCCAGCAGGAAGGAGAGCGTCAGCGGATGGCGGCGCATGTCGCGCAGGGTGGCCATCAGCTGCCGCCACCCGGACCCGACGGCCCCCTCGCCGTCCGGCGCCACGTTGCGGTCGCGCAGTCTGCGCAGCGGCACGATCGTGAAGGCGCCCCACCACAGGCCCGCCGACGCGAGACAGATCCGTACCGAGTCGGACTCGGACAGGCCGAAGGAGTCGTGGCCCGTGTACAGGACCAGGTTCAGGATCAGCACGAAGGCGCCCGAGGTGTATCCGAAGGCCCAGCCGCGCGAGGAGACCGAGTCCCGCTCCTCCGGTCCGGCGATCTGCGGCAGGTACGCGTTGTAGAGCACCATCGACACCGAGATCGCGGCGTTCGCCACGATCAGCAGGAACGCGCCCAGCAGATAGCGGTGCCCCTCCAGGAAGAACATCCCGGTGGTCGCGGCGGCCCCCGTGTAGGCGGCGGCCGCGAGCAGCGGCTTCTTGCGCCCCGTACGGTCCGCGGCGGCGCCCACGACCGGCATCAGGATCACCGCGACCACCACCGACACCGAGACGGCGTAGGCGAACAGCGACCCGGCGCGGACCGGTATGCCGAGCGGGTGCACGAAGCCGTCGGCGTCGGCGGCCGCCTTGGCCGTCGAGGTGAGATACGGACCGATGAAGACCGTCAGGACGCTCGTCGAATAGACGGAGCAGGCGAAGTCGTAGAAATACCAGCCGCGTTGTTCGCGTTTGCGGCTCGCGGCCTCGGCGGCATCCGCTGTCGGTTCCGTCGGCCCAGCGGTCTCCGCGGTCTCGGCGCTCAACCCGCACCCCCTCGTCTCTCCCCGTGAAGACGTCGCACGGCCGGCATCAGGCCCAGGCCCCCCGCTCGCTCAGCACCGTGCGCAGCGTCTCGATGTGATCGGTCATGATGCCATCCACGCCGAGGTCGAGGAGCGCTGCCATCCGCTCGGGTTCGTTCACCGTCCAGACGTGCACCTGGAGCCCCCGCGAGTGCGCCTCGCGCACGAAGCGCCGGTCGACCACCCGGACGCCGTTCTGGCTCTCCGGCACCTGCGCGCAGACCGCGCCGGCCCGCAGCGCGGCCGGTATTCCGTACGAGCGCAGCCGCAGGCCCAGCACGCCCCGGACGCCGTAGGAGGTGGCGAGCCGGGGGCCCGCCAGCCGGTGCGCTCCGGCGACCCGGGCCTCCGAGAAGGAGCCCACGCACACCCGGTCCCAGGCATTCGTCCGGCGGATCAGCTCGACCAGCGGAACCAGGGCGGAGGCGGCCTTGATGTCCACGTTCCAGCGGGCGCCGGGGAACGTCTCCAGCAGCTCCTCGAAGAGCGGCAGCGGTTCCCGGCCCGCCACCCTGGCCCGCCGCACTTCGCTCCACGGCAGCTCGGCTATCCGGCCGCGGGCGTCCGTCACCCGGTCCAGGGTGGCGTCGTGGAACGCCACCAGACGGCCGTCCGATGTGGTGTGCACATCGGTCTCGAAGTAGCGGTACCCGGCGTCGGCGGCCCGGCGGAACGCGGCCGTGGTGTTCTCGATCCCGTCCGCCGCACCGCCGCGATGGGCGAAGGGGATCGTCGCGGGATGGTCCAGATAGGGGTGGCGTACTGAGGTCACTGCGGAAGTATGGCCTGCTCCGGTGTCCGGGCGGTGACGGCGGTGTCGCCGTTGTCCGGCGCGGGCGCGACGGCGGCGCTCTCCCCGGCGGCGTCCTCGGCACCGGCGCCGGTCTCCACGGCCGGCTTCTCGCCGACCGTGAAGAAGCGCAGGAAGAACTGGGCGAGCGGGCCGATGGCCAGGGCGTACACGACGGTGCCCGCGCCGAGGGAGCCGCCGAGCACGAAGCCGCTCGCCACGACCGCCACCTCGATCAGCGTCCGCACCAGCCGGATGGAGCGGCCGGTACGCCGATGCAGCCCGGTCATGAGCCCGTCACGCGGACCGGGGCCGAACCGTGCCGCGATGTACAGCCCGGTGGCGACGCCGTTGACCACGACCCCTGCGACCATCACGGCGATCCGGGCGGTGAGGCCGTGCACGTCGGGCACGAGCGCGAGCGTGCCGTCCATGGCTATGCCTATGGCGAAGACGTTGGAGACCGTGCCCAGGCCCGGACGCTGCCTGATCGGAATCCACAGCAGCAGCACAGCGGCGCCGACGATGATCGAGACGACCCCGATGGACAGACCGGTGCGCTCGGCGAGCCCCTGATGCAGCACGCCCCAGGGTTCGAGCCCCAGACCGGCACGGACCAGCAGCGCGGAACTCGCTCCGTAGAGCGCGAGACCGACGTACAGCTGGATCAGCCGTCGGGTGAGGTGCGCGCCGCGAGGGACGGCTGTGATGGACAAGGGGTGCCCCCTGGTGTGGTGGTAGTGGACTGCCGCATGTCACTCTGTGGCAGGGGATTGGCTGCCAACTATGGCCAATCGGAGGAAGGTGGACTGATTTCCATGGCTCAGTGGACTTCGGCAGTGGGTGCGGCCCAGCTCGCCCGGCAGCTCCGGGCCCAACAGCCCCGGCCCGCCGGACCGGGTGCTCGCCGGCCGCCCGCCTATCGTGCGCTGGCCGACGGGATCCGTCTGCTCGTCCTCGAAGGGCGGGTGCCCGTCGCCGCCAGGCTCCCCGCCGAACGCGAACTGGCGCTCGCCCTCTCCGTCAGCCGCACCACCGTCGCCGCCGCGTACGAGGCGCTGCGGACCGAGGGATTCCTGGAGTCCCGCCGGGGAGCCGGCAGCTGGACCGCCGTGCCCGCCGGGAATCCGCTGCCCGCACGCGGTCTGGAGCCGCTGCCCCCGGAGTCGCTCGGCTCGATGATCGACCTGGGCTGCGCCTCGCTGCCCGCTCCCGAACCGTGGCTGACCCGGGCGGCCCAGGGCGCCATCGAGGAACTCGCGCCGTACGCCCACACGCACGGCGACTACCCGGCCGGGCTGCCCGCGCTGCGGCAGATGATCGCCGACCGCTACACCGGACGCGGCATCCCGACCATGCCCGAGCAGATCATGGTCACCACCGGAGCGATGGGGGCGATCGACGCGATCTGCCACCTCTTCGCGGGCCGGGGTGAACGGATCGCGGTGGAGTCCCCGAGCTACGCCAACATCCTGCAGCTGATGCGGGAGGCGGGTGCCCGGCTGGTGCCGGTGGCGATGGGGGAGGGACTCGGCGGCTGGGACATGAACCGGTGGCGCCAGGTGCTGCGGGACGCGGCACCGCGGCTCGCCTATGTCGTCGCCGACTTCCACAACCCCACCGGTGCGCTGGCCGACGAGGACCAGCGGCGCGAGCTGGTGGACGCGGCCCGCTCCGCCGGTACGGTCCTGGTCGTCGACGAGACCATGAACGAACTCTGCCTCGACCCCGACGTACGGATGCCCCGCCGGGTCTGCGCCTTCGATCCGGCGGGCTCCACCGTGATCACGGTCGGATCGGCGAGCAAGGCATTCTGGGCGGGCATGCGGATCGGCTGGGTGCGCGCCGCCCCGGACGTGATCCGCAGCCTGGTGGCCGCCCGCGCCTACGCCGACATGGGCACGCCGGTCCTCGAACAGCTCGCCGTGAACTGGCTGATGCGCACCGGCGGCTGGGAGGAGGCCGTGCAGGTCCGGCGCGACCAGGCCCGGGAGAACCGGGACGCGCTCGTCGCCGCGGTCCGCCGGGAGCTGCCCGACTGGGAGTTCTCGGTCCCGCGCGGCGGCCTGACGCTCTGGGTGCGGACCGGCGGCCTCTCCGGCTCCCGGCTGGCGGTGGCCGGGGAACGGGTCGGGGTGCGCGTTCCGTCCGGTCCCCGGTTCGGGGTCGACGGCGCCTTCGAGGGGTACGTACGGCTGCCGTTCACGGTCGCGGGCCCGGTCGCGGACGAGGCGGCGGTACGGCTCGCGGCAGCGGCGCAGCTGGTCGGCTCGGGGGCGGGCGCGGGGATCGAGGCGCCGCGTACGTTCGTCGCCTGATCCGGCGTCCGGCGTACCGAAGGGGTGTGGGGGGGGGGGGCCGGGGCCCCCCCCCCCCAAGGCGGGCGGCGGTAAGACGCCCCCCCCCCCCCCCCCGACCGCCCCCGCCCCGGGCGCCGGGGGGGGCGCGGCCCCCGGGGGGCCCCCC
>NZ_JBHXTM010000063.1:0-34834 GCF_042677325.1 Streptomyces sp. NPDC127117 | reverse complement strand
ACCGATGGGGTGTGGGGTGACCGGCCGGTCACCCCACACCCCTTCGCGCTGCTCCGTTCAGTCGCCGACCGCCAGGCCCTCGACGGCCACGGCCGCGGTCACGGTGCGCGCCGGCACCGGCTCGGGCACGCCCGTCTCGGCCGGCACCGGCTCGGGCACGGCCGTCTCGACCGGTGCCTGCCGCTCGGGAAGCAGCCCCAGCACCGCCTGCCGCTGCGCCTCGCCGGTCGCCTCGTCGTACGGATCGGGCGTGGCCGGGACCTGGAGCCGGAGCACCGGAGCGGTGCCGAGCCGCGCGTAGCCGCGGCCGGGGGGGACGTCGGGGGGCGGGGTGGTGTGCGGCTCGGTGCCGAGGACCGACTCCACCTGTTCCCGGGAGCAGTGGCCGAGCACCACCCGGGCCCGGCAGTGCGTGCGTACGGTCTCGCCGAGGGTGTCCAGCCCGTCGAACTGATCGGACAGGACGACGGTGACATTGGCCGCCCGGCCGTGCCGCAGCGGCACCTGGAGGAGCTCCTGCGGATCGGTTCCGCCGTCGGCGGCGGCCAGGTGGCCGAGGGCGCTGGGGCGGTCGAGCAGGATCCAGAGCGGGCGCTTGGTGTCCTCGGGCGCGGGGTGGCCGGACTGCCGTGCCCGGTTCGCGGCGATCAGCCGCCGCTCGGTCTCGTGGGCCGCCCACTCCAGGGTGGCCAGTGCGCCCGCCGGCCCGCACTCCACAGCCAGTACGCCGTCACGTCCGGCCAGGAACGCGTACTCGCCGGTTCCGCTGCCCTCGACGATCAGGATGTCGCCTTGCTGGAGAGCCTGGAGGGCGATGGACCGCAGCAGGGTGGTGGTGCCGCTGCCGGGCTGCCCGATCACCAGCAGATGGGGTTCGGTGGAGCGGGCGCCGGTCCGCCAGACGACCGGAGAGGCGTCGCGGGTGGCGTCGCCGTCGTGCACCGGGACCGTGCGCTGCACCGAGTCGCCGTCGGTGAAGCCCAGCACGGTCTCGCCGGGCGCGGTGACGAAGCGCTGGGCGCCGATCGAGGTGGGCAGGGCGCCGAGGACGCTCATGACGAGCTGGTTGCCCTCCTCGTCCCAGGCGAAGTGGTACTCGCGGCCGCGGCCGGACTTGGCGTGCAGCAGCCGCTCGATCCGGGCCCGGGAGGCTGCCTCGCTGTCGGTGAAATAGGCGGGATACGTCATCTGGAGGCGGGTCAGCCGCCCGTCGGCGTCGAATTCGTAGCCGCGGAAGGCCTTCTCCCAGTCGCCACCGTGGGAGAACAGCGGACCGGGGTCGTCGGCCACCGAGAAGTACGGCACGAGCGCCTCGTACAGGGACCGCAGCCGAGCGGTCTGCGCCTCGCCCGGGCCGGTCTTCACCGGGGTCCGCTCCCGCCCCGCCCAGGCGGCGGCGCCCATCACCGTGACCAGGGCGATCACGCCCCCGTACGGCATGAGTGCGAACGCGAGGACGCAGGCCGCGACGAGGAACAGCGTGGGGCCACGCTTGTCCTTGGGCGTCGCGGCCCACTTCTGCCGTCCGGTCGCGGCCAGCAGCCGCAGACCACGGGTGATCGTGATCAGCGGATGGAGGACGTCCGTGGCGTTGTCGGCGGCCGTGCGCGCGAACTCGCGACTGCGAGTGATCGAGGCGCTGCCGCTGCTCAGAATGCGGGGGAGTGGTCGCCGGGCCACGTCGGTCTCCTGAAGGGGTGGGAGCGGTCGCGGAGGGTCAGAACTTGATCCCGCCCAGGAGGCCGGCGAGACTCGCGCCGCCTGCGGTGATGCTCGGTGCGATGGCGGTGCCTGCCAGATAGAAGCCGAACAGGGCAGTGACGAGTGCGTGTGACGCCTTGAGGCCGTCCTTCCTGAAGAACAGGAAGACGATGATGCCGAGGATGACGACGCCTGACATGGACAGGATCATGAGTGGTTCTCCTGGTTGGGGGGACAGTCACCATGAGTCCTTCCAGGTTCACCGGAAGTATCTATGCGATAAAAGCTGCATTCGGGTGAAAAGTCATTATTTTCACTTGAATGGCCGCCCGGGTGATCCCGGTGGGGCGGAACAATCGATGTCACGTACTGTTCCGGCGCACCATTCGTGATCCTTTGCCACGGGTGGACCGGGTCATGTGCCCGGCCGAGCAGTACCCTGTCGATTCACTCGTACGGCCCCCACGGCGTACGCCCCGGCAGGTCGACAGCGGTGAAACCGGTTAATGGAAGGCGGTCCGTCCGATGAGCGAAACCCCCGATCCCGAGGTGGTCGAGCTGGCGACGAAGGTCTTCGGCCTCGCTCGCCGCGGCGAGACCGACGCGCTCGCCGCCTACGTCGACGCGGGTGTCCCCGCGAACCTCACCAACGACCGGGGCGATTCGCTGCTGATGCTCGCCGCCTACCACGGCCACGCCGCCGCCGTCACGGCCCTCGTCGGCCGGGGCGCCGACCCCGACCGGGCCAACGACCGAGGCCAGACGCCGCTCGCCGGGGCCGTTTTCAAGGGCGAGGACGCGGTCATCGAGGCACTGCTCTCCGCAGGGGCCGATCCGGCCGCCGGAACACCCTCCGCCATCGACACGGCCCGCATGTTCGGCAAGGCCGACCTGCTGGAACTCTTCGGCTCCCGCTGACCGGGTACGCCGTAAATGTGGTCGCGGTGGCGAAATGGCTGGGTCATCATGACGTCGCGGGCCCGGCTCCGGGCCACCGACGAGAGGCAGAGGAAGATGGTCTACACCAAGCAGAAGACGGCGGTCGGCCGATCATGTTGCTGCGCGGCGTAGTGCCCACCCGGCACTTGGAACTGCACAGTCCCGGTTGCGTCGACAGCTTGATGTGAGGCTTTTTCCATGTTTGATCCGTTCATAGCGCCGAGCGGCACCCTGCTCGGCCTGCTGCAGAGGGGCCGTGGCGACGGCACGCTCCACGCGCTCGCCGCACCACGCCCCGAGGCCCTGGCGGCTCTCAACCACTGCGTCCTGAGCGATCCGCGTCACGACTGGCAGGTGGAGAACCGCTCCCTCTACTACGCACGCCTCTATCTCGACCTCGACGGCGGCATCGAAGAGATCGAACGGCACCTGTGCGATCCCGACGACCACCTCGACACCGACGACTCGCGCACCGGGCTGGCCCTCGCCGTGCTCGGCCACCTCGCCTCGTACGGACGCGGCGACGCCCTGGCCCTGCTGCGGCGGTACGCCGCGACCGGCGCCAACTGGGCCTGGGCGCTCGACGAACTCGCCCTGCGCGACGACGACGCGGGACTCCGCTCCCTCGCCGTACCCGTGCTCGGCCGTTTCCCCGCCACCGAGGAGGGCGCCGCCGAACTGGCCGCCGCCGTGCGGGACGCCTACGAGCCCCGCCCCTGGCGGCTCTGGGCGGACGACCCGCGCGACGAGGTCGGCGCCAGGATCCGAGCCGCCTCGGAACAGGGCTCGTTCGACCGCTGGCAGCGCCAGATGCGCCCCGGCGGCCCACGCCCGGGCTGGAGCGTCCAGGCGGTCTTCGACTGGGCCCAGCAAGGGCTCGAACGCGGCAGCACCCTCCATGTGCCGGCCGCCCGCTGCCTCACCGCCGTCGCGGGCCCCGAGGACCGGCCCACGATCGTCGAGGCGGCCCGCAGCGGCCCGGAGGGTGCCCGCTGCGCCGCCCTGCACTACCTGGCCGAGGCCAAGGACCCGGCCGTGCTCGACCTGATCGAGGCCGGAGCGGTCAACGCCTCGCGCACCGTCGCCGACGCATCCGTCGCCGCCTTCGAGCGGATGTGCGGCGACGCGGCGGTGGACCGCGCCCGGAGCTGGGCCCGGCGGCCCGACGCGCTCGGCGCCTCCGCGGCCGGTGTGCTCGCCTGCCGGGGCGGCGCCCAGGACGCCCCACTGGTCCTCGGCGCGCTCCGCGAGGCCGTACGGGGCGACGGACCGGACGCACCACGGCTGTGGACCCTCGTCGACGGCGCGGGACGGCTGGGCATCGGCTGCGCCGCTCCCGTACTGCGGCACATCTACCGGGAGACGTCCTCGTCGCAACTGCGCGGCCGGGCGGCCCGCGCCCTGGCCGCCACCGACCCCTCCTTCGCCACCGGATTCGCCGTCGAATGCCTGTGGGACTGCGAGGAGACCACCCGCGAGGTCGCCGCACTCCACGCGGAGACCGGGGACATCAGGGTCGCCGAGCGACTCCGCCGACTCGCCGCCGACCCGGCCGAGGAGGCCGAGGTACAGACGGCGGTACGCAGCAGGATCGGGCCCGACATCCCGTCGGCCTGACCGAGCGGTACAGCGACGCGCGTCGGGGGCGCGCGGCGTGAACGGGCGGGCGGCGCCACGCGCCCCGGCTCAAACGCTCACGGGACGTTCCCCGGGCGGAAAGATCCAAGTCGGCCCGGTCACGCCCGGCGTGGCGACAACACGAACATGCGTGTCGTCATCGTCACCGAATCCTTCCCGCCCGATGTCAACGGCGTGGCCCACTGCACCCTGCAGACGGCCCGTCACCTCGTCGCCCGCGGCCACGAACCGCTCGTCATCGCCCCGGCCCCGGCCGGCACGACGACCACGTCCCGCCGCGACCCCTCCGACGCCCCCTGCCCCGTGGTGCGCGTCCCCTCCCTCCCGCTGCCCGGCTACCCCCAGGTCCGGGTCGCGCTCCCGAGCAGGCGGCTGGCCGCCGCACTCACCTCCCACCGCGCCGAACTCGTCCATCTCGCCGGACCGTTCGTGCTCGGCGCACGGGGCATGGCCGCCGCCGCCAGGCTCGGACTGCCGGCCGTGGCCGTCTACCAGACCGATCTGGCCGGCTACGCGCGCACCTACCTGGGCACCGGTGAGAACACCGCCTGGCGCCGGATGCGTGCCGTGCACAGCGCCGCCGACCGCACCCTCGCCCCCTCCACCGCCGCCCTGCGCGACCTGACCGAGCACGGCGTGCCCCGGGTGCGGCTCTGGCCACGAGGCGTCGACACCGCACGGTTCCGGCCCGCGCTGCGGGACGAGCCGCTGCGCCGCCGGCTCGCGCCCGGCGGCGAGACGATCGTCGGATACGTCGGGCGGCTCGCCCCGGAGAAGCACGTCGAACTCCTCGCCGGGGCCTGCGCGATGCCCGGCGTCCGGGTCGTGGTCGTCGGTGACGGCCCCAGCGAAGCCTCGCTGCGGACCGCCCTGCCCGGCGCGGTCCTCCTCGGCCGCCGCACCGGCGACGACCTCGCCCGGATCTTCGCCTCGCTGGACGTGTTCGTGCACACCGGACCGTACGAGACGTTCTGCCAGACGGTGCAGGAGGCCATGGCCTGCGCGCTGCCGGTGATCGCCCCGGCGGCGGGCGGACCGCTCGACCTCGTCGACCACGGGCGCACCGGGCTGCTCGTCCCGCCGCTCGACGCCCGCGCCGTGGCGGACGCGGTCGGCGCACTGGTGGCCGACCCCGCACGCGCCGCCGCGTACGGCGCCACCGGCCGGGCCGCGGTCGGGGGACGGACCTGGCAAGCGGTGGGCGATCAACTCCTGGACCACTACGACGAGGTGCTCCGCGACCGCACGGCGGTGGCGGCATGAACGGCCGCGGAGAGCGCATGGTCATCGTCAGGCTGGCGAACTTCATCACCCCGTCGTCCGGCGGACTGCGTACCGCCCTGCACGAACTCGGCCGCGGCTACCTCGCCGCCGGCCACGAACCCGTACTCGTCGTGCCCGGCAGCGGACCGGGCGACGAACGTACGGAACAGGGGCGGGTGATCACGCTGCCCGGCCCGGTCCTGCCGGGCAGCGGCGGCTACCGCGTACTGGCCGGCCGGAACCGGCTCCGCTCCCTCCTGGAGACGCTGCGACCCGACCGGCTGGAGGTCTCCGACCGGACCACGCTGCGCTGGACCGGCGAATGGGCGCGCCGCGCCAGGGTGCCCGCCGTGATGGTCTCCCACGAGACCGCCGACGGGGTGCTGCGCACCTGGGGCCTGCCGGCCGGCGCGGCCGGGCGCGCCGCCGACCGCCTCAACGCCCGCAGCGCCCACGCCTACACCCGGATCGTCTGCACCACGCAATGGGCGCAACGGGAGTTCCTGCGCATCGGCGCCCGCAATGTGGTGCGGGCACCGCTCGGCGTGGACCTGCGGCGCTGCCGCCCGCAACGCCGCAGCACGGTGCTGCGCGCAGAGCACCTGCACGGCCAGGACGTGCTGATCCTGCTGTGCTCGCGGCTCTCGGTCGAGAAACGCCCCGGCCGGGCCCTGGAGACCCTCACCGCGCTGCGGCGTCACGGCGTGCGGGCGGCGCTGGTCGTCGCGGGCGACGGACCGCTGCGTGCGGGGCTGGAGACCAGGGCACGGGCACAGCGGCTCCCGGTCGAATTCCTGGGCCATGTGCGGGACCGGGAGACCCTGGCCGATCTGCAGGCGGCGGCCGACATCTGCCTGGCGCCCGGCCCCGCCGAGACGTTCGGCCTGTCGGCCCTGGAGGCACTGGCCTGCGGCACCCCGGTGGTGGCGAGCGCGAGCTCCGCGCTCCCGGAGGTGATCGGCGGCGCCGGAATCGCCGCCGAGGACACCGGCGAGGCATTCGCCGCCGCCGTACGCGAGCTGCTCCGCCGCCCGGCGGACGAGCGCCGCGCCGCGGCCGGAGCACGCGCCGAACTCTTCGGCTGGGACCGCTCGGTGGCCGCCTTCCTGGCCGCCCACGAGGTGCCGGACCGGGGCGGGATCCGGGAGGCGCGGGCATGACGGAGAGGCCGGGGGAGAAGGGCACGACGGATGTGCCTGCGCCGGGCGGTGCCCGCGAGTCACGCCCGGCGGGACCACCGGACCCGTCCCCGGTGCGGTTCGCCGCGCTCGGGGACTCGTTCACCGAAGGCGTCGGCGACCCCGTCCCCGGTGGCCTGCGGGGCTGGGCGGCGCTGCTCGCGGAAGGGATCACGGACGGGCGGCGGGGCGTGGAGTTCCGCAACTTCGCCGTCAGCGGCGCGCAGTCCGGCGATGTCCGGGACCGGCAGGCGGTGGCCGCGGCCGCGTTCCGGCCGCACCTCGCCTCCGTCGTCGTCGGCGTCAACGACACCCTGCGCCGTACCTTCGACCTGCTGCTCCTCGCCCGGCGCCTGGACGAGGTCTGCGCGCTGCTGGCCGGGGGCGGAGCCGTGCTCCTGACCGTCTGTCTGCCCGACCCCGGCGCGGTGCTCGGGCTCCCCGCACCCCTGGGCAGACCCCTGGCCCGGCGACAGGCCGCGGTGAACGCCGTGGTCCACGCCCTGTCCGAACGCCACGACGCCGTCCATCTGCACATGGCGGACCGGGCCTGGGTCGAGGACCGCTCGCTGTGGAGCCCCGACCGGCTCCACCCGGCCGAACGCGGACACCGTACGGTCGCGGCAGGCTTCCACCGGCTGCTGGCCGCCCGGGGGCTGGCCCTCGGCGCCGCCCCCGGGCTCGACCCCCGGCAGCCGCTCCCGGGCCGCCTCGACTCCTGGCTCCGGCTGGTCACCGCGGGCACCGGCTGGCTGGCCCGCCGGAGCACCGATCTGCTGCCCCAACTGCTCTGCCTGGCCGGAGCGGAGCTGCGGCACGGGGCATGCGGCACCGGCGCCCGCCTCGACCGACGGGCCGAGGAGAGCCTGCGACGCGCACTGGCCGCCGTACAGCCGGCCGACGCCCGGACGGCGGGAGCACGGGCCGCGCCGTCCGGGTCGTTGTCAGCGCCGCGCGTCAGTATGGAGGGATGACGGGACGCTGGGAATTCTGGATCGACCGGGGCGGGACGTTCACCGATGTCGTGGGCAGGGATCCGGGCGGGCGCCTGGTCACCCGCAAGCTGCTCTCCCACGACCCGGACCGCTACCGCGACGCCGCCGTGGCCGGGATCCGGGCGCTGCTCGGTCTCGGCCCCACCGACCCGGTCCCCGCCGACCGGGTCGCCGCGGTGCGGATCGGTACGACGGTCGCCACCAACGCCCTGCTGGAACGGCGCGGCGAGCCGACCGTCCTGGTCATCACGGAAGGCTTCCGGGATGCCCTGCGCATCGCGTACCAGAACCGGCCCAGGCTCTTCGACCGCCACATCCTGCTGCCCGAGGCCGTCTACGAGCGGGTGATCGAGGTCCCCGAGCGGGTCGACGCCCGGGGCCGGGTCGTCACACCGCTGGACCGGGAAGCGGTCACCGAGCGGCTGCGGGCCGCCCACGCCGACGGACTGCGCAGCGCGGCCGTCGTCCTGATGCACGGCTACCGCCACCCCGGACACGAGAGCGCCGTGGCCGCCGCCGCCCGCGAGGCGGGCTTCACCCAGGTCAGCTGCTCGCACGAGGTGAGCCCGCTGATCAAGCTGGTGCCTCGCGGCGACACCACCGTCGTCGACGCCTATCTCTCACCGATCCTGCGCCGCTACGTCGACGAGGTCGCCGGTGAACTGGAAGGCATCCGGCTGATGTTCATGCAGTCCAACGGCGGACTGCGCGAGGCCTCCCACTTCCGGGGCAAGGACGCGGTGCTCTCCGGCCCCGCCGGAGGCGTGGTCGGCATGGCCCGCACCTCCGAACAGGCCGGATTCGACCGGGTCATCGGCTTCGATATGGGCGGCACGTCCACGGACGTCTCGCACTACGCGGGCGAGTTCGAGCGCGAACTCGGCACCCAGGTCGCCGGGGTGCGGATGCGCGCCCCGATGATGAGCATCCACACCGTCGCGGCCGGCGGCGGCTCCGTCCTGCACTTCGACGGCCGGCGCTACCGGGTCGGCCCCGACTCGGCGGGCGCGATCCCCGGCCCGGCCTGCTACCGCCGCGGCGGCCCACTGACCGTCACCGACGCCAATGTGATGCTCGGCCGGATCCAGCCCGCGCACTTCCCGGCCGTGTTCGGACCGGACGGAGACCTCCCGCTCGACGCGGACCTGGTCCACGAACGCTTCGAGGCACTGGCCGAGGACGTGGCGCGCGCCACCGGAACCCGGCGCACGGCCGCCGAGACCGCCGCCGGGTTCCTGGAGATCGCCGTGCTCAGCATGGCGAACGCGGTCAAGAAGATCTCCGTGCAGCGCGGGCACGACATCACCCGCTACGCCCTGACCGGCTTCGGCGGCGCCGGTGGCCAGCACGTCTGCGCCGTCGCCGACTCCCTGGGGATCGACACGGTCCTCGTACCGCCGCTGGCGGGCGTGCTGTCCGCGTACGGGATCGGCCTCGCCGACGCCACCGCGATGCGCGAGCAGTCGGTGGAGGCCGAACTCGACGAGGCGACCCGGACCGCGGTCGGCGAACTCTGCGACGAACTGGCCGCCCGGACCCGCGCCGAACTGCGCGCCGACGCCGTCCCCGACAGCGCGATCAGTACACACGCCCGGGTGCTGTTGCGCTACGCCGGTACGGATTCCAGCCTGCCCGTCGACCTGGACACCGCATCCGCCATGACCGAGGCGTTCACCGCCGAGCACCGCGCACGCTACGCGTTCACCATGGACAAACCCCTGGTCGTCGAGGCGGTCTCGGTCGAGGCGACCGGAACGGCGGGCCGGCATCGGCCACCCCGGGCCGAGAGCACAGCCCGCCCCGGCACCCGCCCCCGACCGTGCGATTCCGTGCGGATGTTCGCCGACGGCCGATGGCAGGACACCCCGCTCCACCGCCGCGAGGACCTCTGCCCCGCGGACACCGTGACCGGCCCCGCCGTGATCGCCGAGGCGGACGCCACCACCGTCGTCGACCCCGGCTGGCAGGCCCTTCTCGACGGCACCGGGCATCTGGTGCTCACCAGGGTCCGCCCGCGCCCGGACCGTACCGCCGTCGGCACCCGCGTCGACCCCGTCATGCTGGAGGTCTTCAACAACCTCTTCATGTCGATCGCCGAGCAGATGGGCGTGCGCCTGGAGAACACGGCCCACTCCGTCAACATCAAGGAGCGGCTCGACTTCTCCTGCGCGCTCTTCGACGCGGACGGCAACCTGATCGCCAACGCCCCGCACATCCCCGTCCACCTCGGCTCGATGGGGGAGTCCATCAAGGAGGTGCTGCGGCGCAACGGCGACACCATGCGGCCCGGCGACGTGTACGCCATCAACGATCCGTACCACGGGGGAACCCACCTGCCCGACGTGACCGTGGTGACACCGGTGTTCGACGGGACCGGCGGCGAACGGCCGCGACTGCGCTTCCTCGTGGCCTCGCGCGGACACCACGCCGAGATCGGCGGCATCACCCCCGGCTCCATGCCGGCGTTCAGCCGCACCATCCACGAGGAAGGGGTGCTGTTCGACAACTGGCTGCTGGTACGCGACGGCAGGTTCCGCGAGGGCGAGACGCGCGAACTGCTCACCACGGCCACGTACCCCTCCCGCGACCCCGAGGCCAACCTCGCCGACCTGCGTGCCCAGATCGCCGCGAACGAGAAGGGCATCGCCGAACTCCGGCGGATGACCGAACAGTTCGGGCCCGACGCCGTCGACGCGTACATGCGGCACGTGCAGGACAACGCCGAGGAGTCCGTCCGCCGGATCATCGCCTCGCTGCACGACGGCTCCTACCGCTACGAGACCGACAACGGCGCGGTCATCGAGGTCGCCCTCACCGTGGACCGGGCCGCCCGCAGCGCGGTCGTCGACTTCACCGGCACCTCACCCCAGCAGCCGGGCAACTTCAACGCGCCGAAGTCCGTGGTCATGGCGGCCGTGCTGTACGTCTTCCGGACCCTGGTCGACGACGAGATCCCCCTCAACAGCGGCTGCCTGAAACCCGTGGAGGTCCGGATTCCCGAGGGCTCCATGCTGGCGCCCGTCCACCCGGCGGCCACCGTCGCGGGAAACGTGGAGACGTCCCAGGCCGTCACCGGCGCCCTGTACGCGGCCCTCGGCATCCAGGCCGAGGGCTCGGGCACCATGAACAACCTCACCTTCGGCAACGAGCGGGTCCAGTACTACGAGACCGTGGCGAGCGGCTCCGGCGCGGGCGACGGCTTCGACGGCGCCGACGCCGTACAGACCCACATGACCAACTCCCGCCTCACCGACCCCGAAGTCCTCGAATGGCGCTACCCCGTCCTGCTGGAGAGCTTCCGGGTACGCGACGGCAGCGGCGGCGACGGCCACTGGCACGGCGGCCGCGGCGTGGAGCGACGCATCCGCTTCCTGGAACCCGTCACCGTCGCGCTGCTCTCGGGGCACCGCCGGGTCCGGCCGTACGGAATGGCGGGCGGCGAGCCCGGCGCACCGGGCGACCAGCACATCGAGCACCCGGACGGCCGGGCGCCCACCCCGCTGCGCGGCTGCGACACGGCCGAGCTGGACCCCGGGGACGTACTGGTGCTCCGCACACCGGGCGGCGGGGGCTACGGAACCCCGGATCCGGACCACGACGACCCCGCGGATCGCACCGGCTGACCGTACGGATCGGACCGGCCGTACGGATCGGACCGGCCGTACGGATCGGACCGGCCGGTCGTACGGATCGGACCGGCCGGTCGTACGGATCGGATCGGACCGGCCGTACGGATCGCACCCGCCGACCCCACGGATCGCACCCGCCGGACGTACGGAACGCACCGATCGACAGCGGGCCCCGCCCGATCCGAAGGGCGGGCCCCCGGGGTCGCTTCTGCGCCGTTTCGACCGTTGTCAGTCCGAGGACCTAATCTGTGCAGCGTGACTTCGCCTGCCTACACGGACAACGCTGCGCCCCAGCTCAGCGCGGGACCGCGGCCCGCCCCGGGCCCGGCCGCCGACGAGGGGCTCTCGCGGCGGCTGCGCGCGCTCGCCTGCACGGCGCCGCTGCACGACCTCGATGTGCGCAAGGCGAATCTGGCCGGTGAGTACACGGTCTACGCGATGGCCGAGGTCGCGCTCGCCGCGATCGACCTCGTCACCCTCAACATGGACTTCGACACGGGTGCCGACCACGACCAGATAGTGACCAGGCTGCTGCCCCGGGTCGCCGCCCAGGCCCCGCGCCGTCCCGTGGCCGAGCACGAGCGGGTCGCCCGCTGGGTGCTGGAGAACCTGATCAACGTCGGCAGCGTGGACCGCGGATTCCGCGCCGTGTACGGCACCTTCGGCCCCGACGGGGTGTACGTCCGCCGCGACTACGACTTCAAGCTGATCGAAGAAGTCCCGGGATACGGCGGCACCGTCTATCTCCGGGCCACCGACGAAGCGGTCAACGTCCTGGTCGGCGCCCTCGACACGGACGTCACCAGCGCCCAGATCGCCGCCGAGGTCAAGCTGGAGGTCCTCATCAGCCGGGGCCGCCTCGCGGACGCCCAGCTCGCCGCCGAACAGGCCCGCTACCGCACCGTCCAGTACGCGGAGACCCTCCGCAAGACCCTGGAGGCCACCCGGCGCAACGTCCGCGCCGTCGACTGGCTCAACGCGGTGCCCGACATGATCGCCGAGGCCCTGGACCACGTCGCCGACCGCTACCGCCACGAGAACGCGATCCTCACCAACATCCGCAAGGCCCGCGACGAGGCGGAGGAGCCCGAGCACAAGCGCCGCGCCGCCGAGCTCGTCGACATCGTCAAGGACTGCATCCGCCGCCACACCCAGCTCCAGTCCCGCCTGCTGGAGGCCGGGCCGCTGTTCCGCGCCGAGCAGGACCGGCAGGCGTTCGCCACCCCCACGGCCCGCACCGGCCTCGACCTGTACGGCCAGCTGGTCGCCCCGCTGCTGCCGCTCCCCGTCGAGCAGGCGATCCGCGTCACCGACGCCTTCTTCGCCCACGGCACCGGACTGCGCACCCCCACGTCGGTACGGGTGGGCGACCTGGTCGACATGCTGCTCACCCCGCCCATGGAGCGGGAACACCTGGGCGCCGAAATGCCGGAGCCCGATCTGATCGCCACCCCCGACGACAGCAGGTTCAGCGAGGAACAACTCGCGAGCGCCATGGAGCTCCTGGACCTGGAGCACGACGCCCCGCGCCGGCTCTCGGGGCTGCTCGCCGAGGCCCGGCGCGGCGGCGATCCCGATCTGGCCTATCTCGTAGCCCTGCTCGCGGTGCACGCCGCGAGCCCGCCCGTCGGCACCGCCTACCGCCAGGGCGAGCAGCGGCTGCTGTTCTCCGTCGACGACGGCACACAGCTCGACGACCCGGAGTTCGGCGGCGCGGACCTGATCGTCGGCACGGCCCTGCTGGACGCGGCCGGAATGGCCGCGGACCGCACGGAGGCGTCATGACCGGCACGGCCCGTACCCCACGGCTGACACCGACCGGCCCGGCCCCCGCCGGCACACCTGCCACGGACCCGGACCGGACCGCGCCGCCCGGGACGGCCCCCGCGAGAGCCGCCGCCCACCCCGTACCGAAGAGTTTCCGCAGCAAGGAGCGACCGTCGTGAGCGACCACCGCGCACAGTACGCCGACGCGTGGAGCGAGCCGACCGCCGCGTACCCGACCGAGGGCACCGGACCCGCCGACCCGGCGGCTCCCGCGGCCACGCCATCCGTCACCCCGGCCGACGCGGCCGATGCCGCCCGGCTCGTCGCCTTCGGCCTCCAGCCCAAGCTGCTGCCCGCCCGCGACGCCGAATACGCCGAACTCCTCCGCCGCTACCGGGAGGAGCCCGCCTTCGCCCGGCTCGCCGACGCCGTGGCGACCGGACTCGGCCTGGTCGTCCTGGAGGTGTCCACCCGGGCCGGCATGGCCGTCACCGCCGGTGAGGACTCGGTCTTCGCCGTACGCATGGGCGACTACGCCCGCCGCGCCTCCTCCGACTCCGCCGACCGCTTCCTGCACGGGCTCGCGCACCTCGCGGTCGCCTCGATGGCCTTCCCCCGCCCCGAGGACCTCGCCGACGACGCCTACATCGGCCGGATCACGGTCAACGGTGTCGACTCGTTCGTACGCCAGGCATGTCACCGCCTGGAGGAACGCGCCGAGGAGCACGGGGACAACACCGACCCGGCCACCGACGCCCCCGGCCTCGAAGCGGCCTGGCGGATCTACGCCCGGCGCAGCTCCACCGGCGCCACGAAGGACGCCCGCCGTCTGGCCGGCTCCACCACCGGCATCGTCGGCAAGGCCGTCGCCTTCCTCACCGACTCCGGCTTCCTCCAGCGCACCGGGGACGACGCCGGCGGAGCCTTCCGCACCACCGCCCGCTATCAGCTCCAGGTCCGCGACATGGCCGGCAGCGCCGCCATGGCCGAACTGCTGGAACTCGGCGTCGTACCGGTCACCGACGGCACGGCGACGCTGCTGCCACCGCCCGACGCCGACGACCTGGAGCTGGCCGCCGACGCCGGTCTGCCCTTCCACGCCTGACCGGCCCGCCCCACCACCGCCGTCTCCCCCCGCTGCCTGAACGACGAGAGTCCGCCGCCATGTACGAGCTGTCCCGGGTCCGCCTCTACTCCATCGGGCCTGCCGGCGCACGCTACGCCGACACCGTGCTTGACCTGCGCGGAGTGGGCGAGCCCGTGCCCAACCCCGCGCCGGCCCAGGCGGAGTTCTTCGAGGAGGAGCCGGTCGGCCCGCCGCGCCGCCCCGCCCCCGCCGGCGTGCTCTTCCTGGAGAACGGCGGCGGCAAGTCGGTGCTGCTGAAGCTGATCTTCTCGGTGATGCTGCCCGGCCACCGCAACACCCTCGGCGGCGCCAGCTCCGGTGTGCTGCGCAAATTCCTGCTCGCCGACGACTGCGGGCATGTCGCCCTGGAATGGCAGCACACCCTCACGGGCGAGTGCGTGGTCGTCGGCAAGGTCAGCGAATGGCGCGGCCGTCAGGTCTCCAACGACCCCCGGAAGTTCGCCGAGGCCTGGTACTCCTTCCGGCCCGGTCCCGGCCTCAGCCTGGACTCCCTGCCGGTCGCGGAGGCCACCTCCGTACGCCGCCCCGCCGAAGGCGTCTCCGGAGCACAGGGCAGACGGCGCACCATGAAGGGCTTCCGTGACGCCCTGACCGAGGCGGGCAAGTTCTACCAGCACCTCGATGTGCACTGGGAAGAGATCCACGACCGCTGGAACGAACACCTCGGAGACCTCGGGCTCGACCCCGAACTCTTCCGCTACCAGCGCGAGATGAACGCCGACGAGGGCGAGGCGGCGGGTCTCTTCGCGGTCAAGAAGGACTCCGACTTCACCGACCTGCTGCTCCGCGCCGTCACCGACACCCGCGACACCGACGGCCTCGCCGACCTGGTGAGCGGCTTCGGCAACAAGCTGGGCCGCCGCGCCGAGCTGACCGCCGAGCGCGACTTCACGGCCGGCTCGGTCGATCTGCTCGGCCGGATCGTGGAGGCCGCCGGCACCCGTTCCCGTGCCCGGGACATCCACGCGGGCGCCGAGCGCCGCACCCGTACGCTCGCCCGCAGGCTCTCCGCCCGCGCCCGGGAGGAACGCGGCCGGACCGCCGAGCTGGCCCAGCAGGTGACGGGCGCCGCGCACACCGTCACCACCGCCGAACAGGCCTGCGGCCGCAGCGCGTTGATCGCCGCCGAACTGGCCTACCGGCACGCCTCCCTGGCCCTGACCGCGGCGGAGAAGGGCGCCGCCGCCCAGCGCCGCGAACTGGTCGACGCCCGCACCCTGCACTCCGCCTGGCAGGCCGCCGAGGCCGTACTGCGCCACCGCGCCGCCGCCGACCGCTCCGCACGGGTGGCCGTCGCCATCCGCGAGGCGGAGCGGGACGCCGCGCCCGCGCTCGCCGCCCGGGCCAAGGCCGCCGCCGACCTCGTGCAGGCACTGCACACCGCCGCCGAGGCCGGCGAAACCGTGGCCAACGAGGAGGAGGAGCGCTCCGACACCCTCCAGACCGCGGGTGAGACCGCCCACCGGGACGCCACCACCGCCGCCACCGAAGCCCAGCGCGCCCGCAGCGAGGCCGGACACCTGCGCCAGCGCCTCGCCGAGGTCGAGCAGGAGACGGCGGAAGCGGTACGGGCCGGCTGGCTCGACGACACCGCGCCGGACGCCGACCCGGCCCGCGCCGCCCTCGCCGCCAGCGACGCCGAGCAGTCCGCCGTCGCCGCGTGGGACACCGCCAGGGAGGCCGCCCGCTCGGCGGCCGACGTGGCCAGGGAAGCCGCGGCCGCCGAGAGCCGCGCCGAGCTCGCGGCAGCGCGCGCCGCCGACGCCGCACAGGCCGCGGAACAGTCGTACGAGGCCGAGTTCAGGGCCGCCGAGTCGATCGCCGCAGACCACCGGCTGGCCGACCTGCTGGGCCTGCCCACCGCCCCCGGCACCGGTGTGCCCCGCCCCCGCCGCGGCGCGGCCGGAATGGACCAGGACGGCGCGGACGACACCGGGACCGACACCGACAGCGGCCCGGCCACCCCCGGCCGACGGGGCGACGCCGCAGAAGCCGGTGGCCGGCCGGGCGAGGCCGGCCGGACCGTCCAGGCGGCCCACGGCACGCACACCGTCACGGCCGAACAGGCCCCCACCCCCGAACAGCCGCTCACCGCCCAGGAACTCGACCGCAGCGCCGACGAACTGCGCGAGCTGCTCGACCAGTCCATCGCCGCCGCCGAGCGCCGCCTCTTCGAACTGCGCACCGCGGCCGCCGACGACTCCCGCATCCTCGGCGCACTCGGCGACGGCGGACTGCTGCCGCCCGGCCCCGACGTCCTCGCCACCGTCGAGTATCTCGGCGAGCACGGCATCCCCGCGCTGCCCGGCTGGCGCTACCTCGCCCAAGCCGTCGACCCCGCCGACCACGCGGCCGTCCTCGCCGCCCGCCCCGAGCTCGTCGACGGCGTGGTCATCACCGACCCCGACTCGCACGCCCGTGCCCGCGAGGTCCTCAGCGGCGCCGCCCTGCTGCCGCGCTCCACGGTCGCCGTCGGCACCGCCGCCGCGCTCCTCGCCCCCGTCCCCGCCGCCGGTACCGGTTCGGCGGCGAGCACGGAAGGCGTGTTCCTCGTCCCGCCGAACCCGGCGATGCACGACGAACACGCGGCCGACGAGGAGCGCCAGGCGCTCAGGAGCCGGACCGCCGCCCGCGACGAGGACATCCGTACCCTCGCGGCCCGCCTTACCGCCGACCGTTCGCTCGCCGCCCGCATCGGCTCCTGGCGGGCCGACTGCCCGCCCGGCATGCTCGCCGAGCTCGCCGAGGCCGCCCGTACCGCCCGCACGGTGGCGGAGACCGCCGAGGCCGAGCTCGTTGAGGCCCGTACGGTGCGCGCCGAGGCGGACGAGGCCGCCGCGGACACCGCCCGCGTCCGTGAGGAGCGCCAGGAAACCGCCCAGCGCACCCGCCGCGCCGCCGACGCCCTCGCGGGTCTCGCGTACCGGCTCCGCGAACGCGCGGGCTGGCAGGTCAAGCTCCGCGAACTCGTCGACGAGGCGGCCGAGTCCGAAGCCCGTGCCACCGTGTACCTGGAGCGGGCCCGCGCCGCCGACGAGGACCGCAGGGCCGCCCAGCGCGCCGCCGACGACGCCCGCCGCACCGCCCGCGCCCTGCGTGCCGAACGGGCGGAGATCGCCGGCGCGCCCGAACACCTCCCGGAGCCCGGGGACGACAACCCGCGCCCCGCACTTCCCGCGCTGCGCGAGGCGTACCGGGCTGCGTCCCAGCTGTACGAGAAGGTCGGCGTCGGTGCCGACCTGCGCGCCGAACAGGCCCGCGCGGAGAGCGACGAGAGCGCCGCCCTCGCCGAACTGGACCGGCTCACCAACAAGGTCCGCACCCGCGCCGCCCAGCTCCTGGAAGGCACCGACGGGGCGGACGGTCCCTCCCGGCAGGCGGCCGCCGCCCGCGCCGAGTCCCTGGTCCAGCTCCTGGAGACCAGGGCCTCCACCGCCAGCGAACAGCTGGGCCGGCTCCGCGGCGAGGCCGAGCGCCTGGCCCCGGCCGACGGCGAGCCCCACCACACCGAACTCCCCGAGGAACTGGTCCCCGCCGACGCCGACCGGGCCCAGACCCTCCTGCGTACCGCCGCGGCCGAACTCGCCGCCGCCACCGCCACCCTGGAAACCGCCCGCGCCGCCCACGCCGAGCTGCTGCACGCCCACCGCACCGCCGAGGACTCGGCAGGCGGCTTCGACGAGACGGCGGCACTCCTGCGCGACCTGCTCCGGGACCACGGCGCGGACGACGACACCGAGGCCCCCGAGCCGTACCCGGGCAGCCTCGACGAGGCCCGGCAGTCCGCCGCCGAGGCCCGCCGCTCACTGCGCGGCTGCGCCACCGACCTGTCCGCCGCCGAGAGCGCCGTACGCGAAGCGAGCGACGTCCTCGTCCGGCACGCCAACTCGACGCGCTACGAGCAGGTCCGAACCCCCGCCCGTCAGCAGATCCGCGAGCTGCCGGCCGCCGCGCTGCCCGAACACGCCGAGAAGTGGGCCGCGGCCTTCGCGCCCCGGCTGAGGGTGCTCACCGACGAGCTGGCCCAGCTGGAGCGCAACCGCGACTCCATCGTCGACCGGCTCCGCGGCCTCGTGGAGTCCGCGCTCACCACCCTGCGCTCCGCCCAGCGGCTCTCCCAGCTCCCGGAGGGACTGGGGGAGTGGTCGGGCCAGGAATTCCTCCGCATCCGCTTCGAGGAACCCGACCAGGCGACGCTCACCGAACGGCTCGGCGAGGTCGTCGACGAGGCGACCCGCGCCGCGCTGAAGAAGAACTCCGACCTGCGCAGGGACGGCATGTCCCTGCTGCTGCGCGGTGTCCAGGCGGCACTGGAGCCCAAGGGCATCGCCGTGGAGATCCTCAAGCCGGACGCGGTGCTGCGCGCCGAGCGCGTCCCGGTCGGACAGATGGGCGACGTCTTCTCCGGCGGCCAGCTGCTCACCGCCGCCATCGCGCTGTACTGCACGATGGCCGCGCTGCGCAGCAACGACCGGGGCCGTGACCGGCACCAGCACCGGCACGCGGGCACGCTCTTCCTGGACAACCCCATCGGACGCGCCAACGCCACCTATCTGCTGGAACTCCAGCGCGCGGTGTCGGACGCCCTGGGCGTACAGCTCCTCTACACGACCGGACTGTTCGACACCACGGCGCTCGCCGAATTCCCGCTGGTCATCCGACTGCGCAACGACGCGGATCTGCGCGCCGGGCTGAAGTACATCAGCGTGGAGGAGCACCTGCGCCCCGGACTGCCGCAGCAGGACCCGAACGGCGAGACGGTGCACGGCGAGATCACCGCCACCCGCATGTTCAAGCGCGCCGCCGCCTCCCCCGACCCCGCACCGGCGCCCGCCGACGAGTAGGCGCGGGAACGCGCGGGAACCTCCGAGCCCTCGCCGCGGGTACGGGAACGGACGAGATGGGGAGACCGGGCCGGGCCGGGCCGACAGGACGAGCGCGCCTGCGGCCCGACAGAGCGGCTCAGGCCCGACAGAGGCTCGGGCCGGGGACGCTCAGGCCCGACAGCGGCTCAGGCCGGGGACGCCCGGGCCAGACCGCTGCTCAGGCCCGGGAGAGGCTTTCCGCGCCCCGGCGGCGTATCCGCGCCTCGTCCCGCTGAGCGGCCCGCGCCGCCCGCCGCGCCCTGCGGCGCTCACGGCGCAACTGCCGCGCCGAACTGCTCGGCACCGAAACCACGCCGTTGCGCTGATTCCAGACCTGCCGGGTCACCCACACATCCAGCACCGACCAGGTCGCGACGATGGTGCTGCCCACACTGCTCAGCACCATCGGGAAGGCCAGCCAGGACCCGGCCAGTGTGCACAGGAACGCCACCATCGCCTGGATGATCGTCAGCGACATGATGAGAACGGCACGCACGGCGGACCTGCGGACCGGGTCCGGCATCCGCCGCCGTGTCGCGGGTTCTTCCACCCACAGCTGCTGGCGCGGGATCTTCGCCCCGCCCACCGCCGCCGAGTTCGCCGGCGCGGCCGGTGCCGCCGGCACCGCGCCCCGACGCTGTTCCGTTTTCAAGGCTCTCAACTCCCCACCACTGTCCGACTTCAGGGTTGCTGCCCGGCATGCGCCGTTTCTACGCGGGCGGACCGGACCGTCCTGCCTCGCGACCCCTGCCCGCGTCGCCCACCCCGTGGATCGCGCACAGCGACCCCCGACCATGATCCCGCCTGACCGGCCCCGGCTCTCCCCGTGTTACCCCTGCCCCGTACAGAGAGACGAGTGAACGGCCGTGAAGATTCCCCCGAACCGTCGTGAAGCGAAGGATTCCAGCCAACTGCCCCACCGGACAGGATGAAGCCCCGCCAGGTCTCTTCTGCCGCTTTCGCGAATTTCATTGCCTGGAATACCGGGACAACCCATGACCAACACCGGACAGCGCGGCCGAAAATCGTCCGGACGCCCCTTCGAGTTGCTACTCCGTCAGTAGTAGGCTCGCGCCGTTTATTGACGGAACACGACCCCCGCCCCTGCGGGGTCGAGCTGGGGGAGTCCATGCGCTTTCGCGGAAAGTCCATCCGCAGGAAGATCGTGGCGTTGCTGCTGGTGCCGCTCATCTCCCTCACCGCGCTCTGGGGATTCGCAACTTTCCTTACGGGGCGCGAGGCCGGTCACCTGCTGAGCGCGGGCACTCTGGTGGAGAAGGTCGGTCATCCGCTGGAGGACACCGTCCGGGCCATCCAGGACGAGCGCCGCCAGACCCTTGTCTTCCTCGCCGACCCCAGGGCCTCCAACGCCCTCCCGCTCCTGCAGCGCCAACGAGCGGCCACCGACCGCGTCCTGTCCGGCGTCAAGGACAGCGCCCGGCAGCAGGACATCCGCGACGCGCTGAGCTCCGACGACGACGCCCAGCTGAATTCGATCCTCGGCACGGTCGAGGGCCTCGGTGCGCTCCGCGAATCGGTCGACCGGCGCACCATCGACCGCTCCAAGGCCATGGAGTTCTACGGTCGTCTCATAGATCCCTGCTATCGCTTCCTGACCGGACTCCGCACGATGGAGAACGTGTCGATGGACAAGCAGGTCCGCGGGCTGGTCGGCATCTCGCGAGCCCGCGAAATGCTCTCCCGCGAAGACGCCCTGGTCGCCTCGTCGCTCATTGCCGGACGGCTCACCGCCGCCGAACTGCGCGAGATATCCGACCTCGTGGCCAATCGAAAGCTGCTCTACGAGATCAACGTCGACGCGCTTCCCGCCGCGGAGCGCCAGCGGGTGGAGCGGTACTGGGCGAGTCCGGACAGCGAAGCGCTGCGGTCGGCGGAGAAGACCCTCATCGAGGGCGGCCCGACCCAGGACCCGCGCGCCGTCGACGCCGAGCGCTGGCAGGAGGCCGCCCCGCCGGTCCTGGACCGGCTGGCCAACGACTCCACGGAGATGAACAACCGCTTCCAGGACCGCGGCAAGCCCGCCGGTTACGGCGTCCTGATCAAGGCCGGTATAGCGGGCGTCCTCGGCTTCCTCGCCCTGATCGCCTCGGTGTTCGTCTCCGTACGCATCGGCCGCGAACTGATCCGGGACCTCTCCCGGCTCCGCAAGGACGCCCACGAGGTATCCGGCGTACGGCTGCCGAGCGTGATGCGCCGGCTCGCCGCCGGGGAACAGGTCGACGTCGAGACGGAAGCCCCGCACCTCCAGTACGAGCGGGACGAGATCGGCCAGGTCGGCCAGGCCCTCAACACCCTGCAGCGCGCGGCCGTCGAGGCCGCCGTCAAGCAGGCGGACATGCGGCGCGGCGTCTCCGAGGTCTTCGTCAACCTCGCCCGCCGCAACCAGGTGCTGCTGCACCGCCAGCTGACACTCCTGGACACCATGGAGCGCCGCACCGAGAACACCGATGAACTCGCGGACCTCTTCCGCCTCGACCACCTGACCACCCGCATGCGCCGCCACGCCGAGGGCCTGGTGATCCTCTCCGGCGCGGCCCCCTCCCGCCAGTGGCGCAAGCCGATCCAGCTGATGGACGTGGTGCGGGCGGCGGTCGCCGAGGTCGAGGACTACGAACGGATCGAGGTCCGCCGACTGGCCCGGATCGGGGTGGGCGGCCCGGCCGTCGCCGACCTCACCCATCTGATCGCCGAACTCCTGGAGAACGCGACCGTGTTCTCGCCCCCGCACACCGCGGTCCAGGTGCTCGGCGAACGCGTCGCCAACGGCTTCACGCTCGAAATCCACGACCGCGGCCTCGGCATGGCGCCAGACATCCTCCTGGACGCCAATCTCAGGCTCGCCGAGACCCCCGAGTTCGAGCTGTCCGACACCGACCGGCTCGGCCTGTTCGTGGTCAGCCGTCTCGCCCAGCGCCAGAACGTCCGTGTCTCGCTGCAGACCTCTCCGTACGGCGGCACGACCGCCGTCGTCTTCATCCCGGCGGCGCTGCTCACCGACGCCCCGGAGACACACGGCACCGGGTTCCGCCTCGACCGCCGGGCCGAGCGGGCGATCGGCAGCGGTGGCCGGGCGGCCGGCGACGCCTCCGGCAGCGGTCCGGACCGCAGGGACGGCGCGGCGGACCGCCGGACCGGCGGCAGGCCCTCCGCCCTCGCCCCCGTTCCGACCGGCCTGGTCGACCCGGCCCTCCTGGACGGGCCCGTCGAGCTCGAAGGACCCGTCGGAGCACTGGGGTTCGAGAGCGACTCCGTGCTCGACCCGCTCCTCGAACCCCTGCTGGGCGGCGCCTCCGACCTCGACGACACCGAGAGCGAACGCGGCGGCATCTTCCGCTCCCGCGACCTCCGGCGCGACGCCGACCGCGAACAGCACCAGCAGGCGACGGACCAGGACGCGGAGCCGCCGGCCGGTGTACGGCCGATGCGTCCCGGCGGTCCGGTGCCGCTGCCCCGCCGCAAACCGCCGACGCTGGTCACCGACAACGGCCACCGGGTCGACGAGACGGGCCGCGCCCACCCCACGGCCGCCGAGCGGGACGCACCGCAGGGCCCCTCCGGCACCGGCTCCACGCCCACCGAACCCCGGCAGCCCTCCGGCTTCCGGAGACCCACCGAGCCCGCAACACCCGAGCAGTCCGCCTCCCCCGGGGCCCCGAGCACCCGGGAGACCGTGGGCGGTCTGCCCCGCCGCATCCGGCAGGCCAGCCTCGCCCCGCAACTGCGCGAGGACTCGGCCGTCCGCGATCCCGAGCCGGCCCGTACGGAACCGGACGAGGACTTCGAACGTGATGCGGAAGAGGTGCGCAGCCGCATGGCTTCGCTCCAGCGCGGCTGGCAGCGCGGCCGCCGGCAGAACGCCGAGGACGTGACCGGCCCCGGTGAAACAGCACAAGGAACCACTCCGGGAGGGGACGGTCGATGACCGCACCGAACGTCGCAGCAACCAACGCCGCACGCCAGGGCTCCGGCCAGCTCAACTGGCTCCTCGACGAACTCGTCGAGCGCGTCGCCAGCATCCACAAGGCGCTGGTGCTCTCCAGCGACGGCCTCGCCACCGGCACCTCGAAGGACCTGACCCGCGAGGACAGCGAACACCTGGCGGCCGTGGCCTCCGGATTCCACAGTCTCGCCAAGGGCGTCGGGCGGCACTTCGACGCGGGCCGGGTCCGCCAGACCGTCGTCGAACTCGACGAGGCGTTCCTCTTCGTCACGGCGGCCGGTGACGGCAGCTGTCTGGCGGTGCTGGCCGACGCCGACTCGGACGTCGGCCAGGTCGCGTACGAGATGACGCTGATGGTCAAGCGCGTCGGTGCACACCTGGCCAACGCACCCCGGACGACCGGTCTGTCCGCCGGGGGGTGAGTGGACGGTGAGCGCTGACTCCTCCAGATCTCCGGCAACGCCCACCGACCCGCAGGCCTCGCACTGGTACGACGCCGAGGCGGGACCGGTGGTCCGTCCGTACGCGATGACCCGGGGCCGAACAAGCAGCGCCTCCCGCCATCGGCTCGACCTGATCGCGATCGTCGTCCCCGAACCCGAGGCCGACGACCCCGGCCGGGACCAGACGCTCTCCCCGGAACACGTGGAGATCGTCGAACTCTGCAGTGGCATGCCCCAGTCGATCGCCGAGCTCGCGGCCGGTCTGGACCTCCCCGTCGGGGTGGTCCGGGTGCTGGTCGGTGACCTCGTCGAGGACGAGCTGGTGCACGTAACCCGTCCCGTTCCGCCAGCCGAGCTGCCGGACGTGAACATTCTTCGCGAGGTGATCAATGGCCTTCGGGCGCTCTAGCCGCAAGAAGCGGCCCGTTGAGCCCGTTACCCTGAAAATCCTGGTGGCGGGCGGATTCGGAGTGGGCAAGACGACTCTGGTGGGCGCGGTCAGCGAGATCAGGCCGCTGCGCACGGAGGAAAGACTCAGCGAGGCGGGCCGTCCGGTGGACGACCTCGCGGGTGTGGAGGCGAAGACCACCACCACGGTGGCCATGGACTTCGGCCGGATCACCCTGCGCGAGGACCTGGTGCTGTACCTCTTCGGCACCCCGGGCCAGGACCGCTTCTGGTTCCTGTGGGACGAACTGGCCCAGGGCGCGCTCGGCGCCGTCGTGCTAGCGGACACCCGGCGGCTCGAAGACTGCTTCGCGGCGGTCGACTACTTCGAACGCCGGGCCATTCCGTTCACCGTCGCCGTCAACTGCTTCGAGGGGGCCGACGAGTTCCCGGTCGAGACGGTGCAGGCGGCACTGGACCTGGACCCGGAGGTGTCCGTGGTCATGTGCGACGCGCGCGACCGGGGCTCCGTACGGGACGTACTGGTGGGCGTCGTCGAGCATGCCGTGGACCGCGCGGAACGCGTCCGCGAGCCCGTCGTCACGTAACGGCCGCTGCGCGCACGACACGGCCCGTACCCCCGCCGACCGGGGTACGGGCCGCGCGTCGTCGCGTCGCTGAGCGAAGAGTTTTCTCCCGCTGCGACGGACCGTCAACACTCCTGGCAGCACCCGTTGCCGGCGAGCCACTCGGCGGCGATCGCGGCCAGCTCCCGGTCGCGTCCCGCCAGCATCATCCGGATCATCTGCACATCGCCGCGGAGCGACCAGGCAGGATGCCCGAAGGTGGCCGGATTGTTCTTCTCGATCAGGAAATGCGCGGGCCAGGCGGTCCCGTACCCGATCAACGGCAACGCGGCCAGGTACCGCTTGCGCCCCCGTGCCAGACCGTAGGCGGTGACCGCGAGCCCGGTCAGGGAGCCGGTCAGATGGACCCACCGGGTCGCGGCCCTGGAGTGCATCGCCACGTAGTAGGGCCAGAACTCCTCGTACGAATCGAACGTCTGCTGTGACATACGGGCACCGTAGTAGCTCGGACCGCAACCGGAAACGGCTGATCCGCGTCGCAGAAGAAGAAGCGGACGGCCGGGGCCCACGGGGGTGGTCCGGGCCGTCCGCCTTCCGCTTCGGTGTCAGTGGCCCGCGACGGACCGCCGGGCCACGGGGAAGTCGAAATAGGTGTCCGGGAACAGTTCGGGCTTGAAGGTGTAGTGCCACCATTCCTCGGCCAGATTCACGAAACCGACGTCCGTGAGCGTCTTCTTCAGGAATTGCCGGTGGGTGCGCTGAACGCCCTGGACGCGCGGGTCATCGGTGTGGGAGAGCGTGTCGAAGCAGTCGAAGCCGGTGCCCATGTCCACGGAGTTGTCCGGGAACCGCTCGGCCGCCGGTGCGTAGCAGGGCACCTGCGGGTCGCCCGGACGGTACGGAGGGGTCGGCGCGGCCGGCAGCTTCACCAGCGTCAGATCTACCGTGCTGCCGCGGCTGTGCCCGGACTTCTCCGCGATGTAACCGTCCGCGAACAGCCGAGTCTTGTCGACCCGGGGGTAGAACTCGCCCTTCATGGCCTCGTCGTCGAGATCCTTCGCCCAGCGTACGAAGTGGTCGACGGCCCGCTGCGGCCGGTAGCAGTCGTACACCTTCAGCGAGTAGCCCAGGCGCAGCAGCCGGGTCTGCGCGTCGTGCAGTGCCCGAGCCGCGGGCCGGGTCAGGATGCAGAGCGGATTGCGGTAGCCGTCGACCGGGACGCCCATGAAGTTGTGGGCGGTGGGGTAGCGCATCTCCTGGATGATCGTCGGATCCACCGAACTCAGCGCCACGAACCCCTCGGGCGCCTTCGGTTCGGGCCTCGCCCGTGCGGCGGGGGCGGCGGCGGTGACGGCGAGCAGGGCGGCGGCAGCGGCCGCCAGGACACGGAAAGCGGAAGCAAAACCTGTCATGGGCACATAATCCAGTAGTACGGGGGAGCCCGCCGCAGGATCCGGTACAGTCCGCGCGTGTCCGCACCCAGGAGCAACCCCGAGAAACCGGCCAGGGATTCGCACTGCGGCAGCTGCGGCGCGCCCTGGACCACAACCGCGATCGCCACCTGGCCCCGCACCTGCGCGGCCTGCGGCAGCACCGCCTACCGCAATCCACTGCCGGTCGCCGTGGCCCTCCTCCCCGTCACCGACCGGGACGGCACCGGCCTCGTCGTGATCACCCGCACCATCCCGCCCCACCCGGGCGGCCTGGCCCTCCCCGGCGGGTACATCGACCACGACGAGGACTGGAAACACGCCGTCGTACGGGAACTGGGCGAGGAGACCGGCATCGCGGCCGATGAACGGGAGGTCCGCCTCGCCGACGCCCTCAGCGCCCCGGACGGCCACCTGCTCCTCCTCGGCCTCCTCCCGGAACGCCCGGCGACCGCGCTCCCACCCTCCCGTCCCACCGACGAGACCGCCGGCTTCCGACTCCTCCGCACACCCGCCGAGCTGGCCTTCCCCCTGCACACCCGCGCCGTCCGCACCTGGTTCGACGGCGGCTACCGCTGACCGGCAGCAGGGGCCGCGCGCGGTGGTGAGGGCCGGGCCTTCCGAAGCACCCCCCGCCGGACAGGCCCCGCTGCCCGGCGGGCACCCCGAGGCGGGCCGCTACAGACCACGCACCCGCACCGGATATCCCACCGACCCCTCCTCACCCTTCCGGCCCTCCCGTTCGACCACGACCCGCCCGTCCACCCACCGTGACGTGTACCGCTCGACGTCCGCCCGCTCCCAGCCGTCCCCGGCGTCCCGGACCACCAGCCCCCTCCCACCGCGCCCCGCTGCCGGAGCCCACACCTCCAGCTCCACACCACCGTCCGCACCCCGCACCGGCAGCACCGAACCCGCCCGCGCCAACACCGGCACCCGGGACAGCGGCGCATCGAGCAACACCTGCCCCGGCCCCTGGTACACCTCGCCGGTCGCCGTGTCGTACCAACGCCCCCGGGGCAACCGCACCGCCCGGCGGTCCGCGCCGCGCTCCAGCACCGGAGCCACCAGCAACGCGTCACCCAGCAGGAACGCGTCCTCGCACTCCCGCAACGCCCGGTCCCCGGGCGCACGCCACCACAGCGGCCGCACATACGGGGCGCCGGTCAGCCCGGCCAGCCGCGACAGCGTCACGAAGTACGGGTGCAGCCGCTCCCGCTCCTCCAGCACCGCCCGCGCGTGCTCCAGCACCTGCGGCCCGAACTCCCACGGCTCCCGCCGCCCCGCGCCGATCGCCGCATGGGTACGGAACAACGGCAGATAGGCACCCAGCTGGAACCACCGCAGATACAGCTCCGGCGACGGCGACCCGTCGAACCCGCCCACATCGGGCCCGGAGTACGGAACCCCGCACAGCCCCAGCCCCAGCACCAGCGCCAACGAGGCCCGCAGCCCCGGCCAGCCGGTCTCCACATCACCGGACCAGGTGCCCCCGTAACGCTGCATCCCCGCCCAGCCGGAACGCGAGAACAGGAACGGACGCTCCTCGGGCCGCAGCCGGCGCAGCCCTTCGTACCCGGCCCGCGCCATCGCGAGCGCGTAGACGTTGTGGGCCTCGCGGTGATCACCCCCGCGGCCCTCAAGCGAGTGCCGCGCCGACCGCGGCAGCGACGGATCACCGAACGCCGCGAACGACACCGGCTCGTTCATGTCGTGCCACACACCCGAGAACCCCTGCGCCAGCCGCTCCTCGTACAGACCGCCCCACCACTCCCGCACCCGCGGATCGGTGAAGTCCGGGAACACGCACTCACCCGGCCACACCTCCCCGCGCACCACCCGTCCCCGCGCATCCCGGACGAAAGCGCCACGGTCCCCGACCACCGCCCCCGCGTCGAACACCGCGTTCCCCGGCTCCGCCGCCACCGCGGGATCGACGATCGACACCAGCCGCACGCCGTCGTCCCGCAACTCCTTCGCCAGGCCCGGCAGATCGGGAAAGCGCCCCTGATCGACGGTGAACACCCGGTGCGCCTCGTAGTGGTCGATGTCCAGATGCAGTACGGCCAACGGCAGCCCGCGCTCCCGGTACCCGGCGACGACCCGCCGCACCTCCCGCTCGCTCCCGAACCCCCACCGGGCGTGCTGCGGACCCAGCGCCCAGGACGGCGGCACCGCCGGAGCACCCGTCAGAGCCGTCCAGCCCTGCAACACCCGGGCCGGCGTACCCGCCACCACCCAGCAGCGCAACGGCCCGCCATCCATCCGCACCTCGCACATCCCGGGCCGGTCATGACCCGAACCCGCCCCCTCCTCGCCCTCGCGCAGAGTCACCCGCCCCGACCAGGTGTTGTCGTGGAACACCAGATGCGTCCCCGCGTCACAGACCACGAGCTGCACCGGCATCGTCAGATACAGCGGATCGTCACCGGGACCGAAACGCCCACCCGGATCGGTGTTCCACAAGCCGTACACACCGTCCCGCAGCCGCGGCCCCGAAGCCCGGCCCCCGAGCCCGAAGAACCGCGCGTCCGCCGGAACCTCGGAACGCTGCACCCACCGGGCACCACCCCCCGCCACCGGCTCCCACCAGCGCGGCGGCAGCTCGCGCCGGAACACCACCCCGCCCGGCGTACGCAGCTCCACGGCCCCGTGCCGCGACACCGCGACGGTCAGCCGCTCCGACACCACCTGCCAGCCGCCGTCCTTGTCCGGCTCCAGCACGGCCCGCGGATCCGGCTCGGGCGCCGCACCGGGCAGCGCGTACGACGGCAACGGCTCAGCCCCGTCCCAGCCCCAGAACACCGCACCGCCCACCGCCACCCGCACCCGCAACTCCGAACGGGCGAACCGCACCACACCCCCGCCCGGCTCCGGCTCCGCCCCCACCATGAGACCGGGCACCCGCGCCCGCTCCGCACCACGCCGGGGCAGCGCCCGCGCATCCGCACTGCGACGCCGCCAGGACGAGCGCACCGAGCGCAGTCCCCGCACCGAACCGACCATCTTCACCGAGCGCACCAGGTCACGACCGTCCATGCAGCTCAGCCTGCCATCCGACGGAGCGGATGAGGGCTCCGTTCAACTTCCGTTCACCCGTGGCCGGACCACATGTCCGGACACACGGCCATGGGTGGGGAACCCTGGTGCGAAAGACGATCACATGGCATCGTCCGTAAAAGCCGCCTCACGCGCACACCCCAGCACGTGTGCGCTGACGCCACGCCCATCCCGCGTACCCGTACAGCCAGGGAGCCGCCCCATGACCGCAGCAGCCAACGAAGCCGCCCTCTGGCAGCCCGGCCCCGACCGCATCGCGGCCGCCGCCGTCACCCGCTTCCAGAGCTGGGCGGCCAAGCGCTACGGAGCCCCGGCCGAGGGAGGCTATCCGGCGCTGCACCAGTGGTCCGTCGACGAACTCGACACCTTCTGGCAGGCCGTCGCCGACTGGTTCGACGTACGGTTCTCCACCCCGTACGAGACCGTCATCGCCGACCGCACCATGCCCGGCGCCCAGTGGTTCCCCGGCGCCACGCTCAACTACGCCGAGCACGCGCTGCGCACCGCCGAGGACCCCCTGCGCGCGGACGCCCCCGCCCTGCTCCACGTCGACGAGACCCACACCCAGATCCCCGTCTCCTGGTCCGAGCTCCGCCGCCGGGTCGGCTCGCTCGCCGCCGAACTCCGCGCCCTCGGCGTCGCCCCCGGCGACCGGGTCAGCGGCTACCTCCCCAACATCCCCGAGGCCGTCGTCGCCTTCCTCGCCACCGCCGCCGTCGGAGGCGTCTGGACGTCCTGCGCCCCGGACTTCGGCGCCCGCAGCGTCCTCGACCGCTTCCAGCAGGTCGAACCCGTGGTCCTCTTCGCGGTCGACGGCTACCGCTACGGCGGCAAGGAACACCACCGCGCCGACACCGTCGCCGAACTGCGCCGCGAACTCCCCACCCTGCGCGCCGTGGTCCACATCCCGCTGCTGGGCACCGAGGCTCCCCAGGGTGCCCTCGAATGGTCCGCCCTCACGTCCGCCGACACCGAGCCGGTCTTCGAACAGGTCCCCTTCGACCACCCGCTCTGGGTGCTCTACTCCTCCGGCACCACCGGGCTCCCCAAGGCGATCGTCCAGTCCCAGGGCGGCATCCTGCTGGAACACTTCAAGCAGGTCGGCCTGCACTGCGACCTCGGCCCCGAGGACCGCTTCTTCTGGTACACCTCCACCGGCTGGATGATGTGGAACTTCCTCGTCTCCGGCCTCCTCACCGGAACCACCCTCGTGCTGTACGACGGAAGCCCCGGCTACCCCGACGTCAGCGCCCAGTGGCGCGTCGCCGAACAGACCGGAGCGACCCTCTTCGGCACCTCGGCCGCCTATGTCATGGCCTGCCGGAAGGCCGGCATCCACCCGGGACGCGACTTCGACCTCTCGCGCGTCCAGTGCGTCGCCACCACCGGCTCCCCGCTCCCGCCCGACGGCTTCCGCTGGCTCCACGACGAAGTCGACGCCGACCTGTGGATCGCCTCCGTCAGCGGCGGCACGGACGTCTGCAGCTGCTTCGCCGGCGCGGTCCCCACCCTCCCCGTACACATCGGCGAACTCCAGGCCGCCTGCCTCGGCACCGACCTCCGCTCCTGGGATCCGGCGGGCGAACCGCTCATCGGCGAGGTCGGCGAGCTCGTCGTCACCGCACCCATGCCCTCCATGCCCATCCGGTTCTGGAACGACCCCGACGGCAGCCGGTACCGCGACAGCTATTTCGACATGTATCCCGGTGTCTGGCGCCACGGCGACTGGATCACCATCACCGAACACGGCTCGGTCATCATCCACGGCCGCTCCGACTCCACCCTCAACCGCCAGGGCGTACGGATGGGCTCCGCCGACATCTACGAGGCGGTCGAACGGCTCCCCGAGATCCGCGAATCCCTCGTCATCGGCCTCGAAGAGCCCGACGGCGGCTACTGGATGCCGCTCTTCGTCCACCTCGCCGAAGGCGCACGGCTCGACGACGCGCTGCGCGACAGCATCAAGCGGACCATCCGGGAGAACCTCTCCCCACGCCACGTCCCGGACGAGGTCATCGAGGTCCCCGGCATCCCGCACACCCTCACCGGCAAGCGCATCGAGGTCCCGGTCAAACGCCTCCTGCAGGGCACGGCCCTGGCCAAGGCGGTCAACCCCGGCTCGGTCGACAACCTCGAACTCCTCCACTTCTACGAGGACCTCGCCCGCAAGCGTCACTGACCGTCCGCGACCGTCCCCATTGTCAGTGCCTCTGATTACTCTGAGTGAGCAATGATCGACAGGGCACTTGGGGGAGTCATGGCGCACATCAGGAACAACGGGGACAGCAAGCACGGCAGGCCCGGCGGGTACCGCCGGGCCGGCGCATCCATGCGACGCACGCTGCGCCGCGAAGCACCCAGCACCATCGGCCTCCTGGCCGACGAGCAGGACTTCGCGGCGATGCGCCGCTACCGCACCTTCACCTTCGACGACCACACCGTCTATCTCCAGCAGGTCGAAGTCCTGCTGAAGACCCTCTCCGCACAGGGCATGCATGCCACGGTCGCGCTCTTCGACCCGGAGGAGTACGCGGAGTACTGCGCCGAGTCGGGACTCGCTCCCGACGCCCCGGCCAGCCGCAGCCGCTTCACCGCCGAAGTCGCCTCGGCCGGCGCCACCGTCGCGTACACCGGCCAACCCATCGACACCCTGATCCCGCTCCTGGTCAGCCGGGCCGTCCGCCGGGCCACCTGGGAGTACGCCACGATGCTCCTGGCCGGCCTCGGCGAATGCGCGGACTGCGGCAAGGACGTCGGCCACGCCGCCTTCGACCGGGCCTCGCACCTGCTGCTCCGCATGCTGGAGACGGCCGGCCCGGGCACACACCACCTGGTCTGCAGCACCCCCACCGACAACGAGAACCTGCTCGCCGTCCTGCACACCGAGCGGGACAGCGCCGGCCCGGCCCGGCTCGAATCGGACGAGGGGGCGGAGTTCGTCACGGTGCTCGCCGTGGGCATCGCCCTCGAAAGGCCCGGGGGAGTCGTACTCCGCACGAGCCGCCCCGGTGCCCAGGACCGGGTGCACGGCTGGCGCCTGACCCGCGGCGACCTGGCCCCGCTCAGCGCCGGTGAGGTATTCAGCGCCTACTGCACCGACGCCGACACCGGCGAACCGGTCGCCCCGGAGTCACACGTCGAGTATTGCGCCGGCTTCGACCTCGGCGCGGACGAACCGGAATCGCACCACTGACAGGCCGAAGGGGCGCCCCGCCACCATCGGCGGGGCGCCCCTTCACCGGACAACGCCGCGGGACTACTCGCCCGACAGCACCACCTGGGCCGCGACCCGTGCCTCCTCGGCGGAGTCCGCCGCACGAGCGGCGGAAGCGGCACGCTCGCACTGCGCGAGCGTGTACTTCGCCAGCGTGGCACGGACATAGGGGATGGACGCGGCACCCATCGACAGCGACGTCACACCCAGCCCCGTCAGGACACAGGCCAGCAGCGGATCGGAGGCAGCCTCACCACAGACACCACAGCTCTTGCCCTCGGCCCTCGCAGCCTCCGCCGACAGCGCGACCAGATCGAGCAGGGCGGGCTGCCACGGGTCCTGCAACCGCGACACCGCGCCCACCTGACGGTCGGCGGCAAAGGTGTACTGCGCCAGGTCATTGGTCCCCAGGGAAAGGAACTCCACCTCCCGCAGGATCGAACGTGCCCGCAGCGCGGCGGACGGAATCTCCACCATCGCACCGAACTTCGCCTGCAGACCGGCCTCACGGCAGGCGTCGGCGAAGGCCTTGGCATCCGCACGGTCCGCCACCATCGGCGCCATGACCTCAAGGTGGACAGGCAGCCCCTGGGCCGCATTCGACAGCGCGGTCAACTGAGTACGCAGCACATCGGGGTGGTCCAGCAGGCTCCGCAGCCCGCGCACACCCAGCGCCGGGTTCGGCTCGTCCGCCGGAGTCAGGAAGTCCAGCGGCTTGTCGGCCCCGGCATCCAGCACCCGTACGACGACACGCCCTTCGGGGAACGCCTCCAGCACCGCCCGGTACGCCGCAACCTGCTTCTCCTCGGACGGAGCTTGCCTGCTGTCGTCGAGGAACAGGAACTCGGTACGGAACAGCCCCACGCCCTCCGCACCGGCCTCGACCGCCGCCGGTACGTCGCCGGGCCCGCCGACGTTGGCGAGCAGCGGGACCTTGTGACCGTCGGAGGTCGCACCCGGACCGGACGAAGCCGACAGCGCGGCCTTGCGCGCGGCGGCTGCACTCTCCATCTCCGCACGCTTCTCGGCGCTCGGCTCGACGAAGATCTCACCGGTGCTGCCGTCCACGGCGATGACCGTGCCCTCGGCCAGCTCACCGGCACCGGGGAGCGCCACCACGGCGGGCACCCCGAGCGCCCGGGCCAGAATCGCGCTGTGGCTGGTCGGCCCGCCCTCCTCGGTCACGAAACCGAGCACCAGAGCCGGGTCGAGCAGCGCCGTGTCCGCGGGCGCCAGATCCCGCGCGATCAGCACATAGGGCTCGTCGCTGTCCGGCACACCGGGCATCGGCACACCGAGCAGCCGGGCCACGATCCGGTTGCGCACGTCGTCGAGGTCGGCGACGCGCCCTGCCAGGTACTCCCCGGCGTTGGCGAGCAGCGCCCGGTACGCGGCGAACGCGTCGTAGACGCCACGCTCGGCGGTGCTGCCGACGGCGATACGCCGTTCCACGTCAGCCATCAGCTCAGGGTCCTGGGCCATCATGGCCTGGGCCTCCAGCACGTGCTGAGCCTCGCCACCGGCCAGGTTGCCGCGTGCGATCAGATCGGCCGCCACGGCCTCCACGGCCTGCCGAGCGCGCCCCTGTTCGCGTTCGGCCTCCTCGGCGGGGATCTGCTTGGCCGGCGGTTCGAGCACCGCCGTACCCATATGACGCACCTCGCCGATCGCCACCCCGTGGCTCACACCGACGCCTCGCAGCGTTGTCTCCATTGCACCCGTCTCCGGTCGTGCGGCGGCCGGTGCCCCCGCGGTGGATATCCAGTCGGCTGTCATCGGGCCTGGTTCGTCACTGCCAGCCGAACAAGGCGTCGCCGACCTTCACGTCGCCGTCCTCGCGGACGTCGGAGAGGGATTCGGCAGTGGCTTCCAGCGCGACGACCGGGCACACCGGCGACTTGCCGGACGCCTCGACGGCCGCGGGGTTCCAGCGCACGATGCCCTGGCCACGCGTGACCGTGTCCCCCTTGTTCACGAGCAGCTCGAATCCTTCGCCGTTGAGCTGAACGGTGTCGATGCCGAGGTGCGTCAGTACCCCGTGCCCGGTCTCGTCCACGACGACGAAGGCGTGCGGGTGCAGGGAGACAATGATGCCGTCGACCGGCGATACCGCCTCGGACGGCTCACGCACGGGGTTGATGGCGGTTCCAGGACCCACCATCGCGCCGGAGAAGACCGGGTCCGGTACCGCAGCGAGCCCGATGGCACGTCCGGCAAGAGGGGACGTCACAGTGGTCATAGGGAGCCTCCCAGGGGTGGAGCTTGATCGGCGCCGTCACAGCCTGTGCGCGACGGCGTGCTGTTCAGCAGCGTAAGTCATAAGAAGTCCCGGTTCCGCCCGAGTCCTGGCTGTTCGCGGCCTTAGGCGCACACCGGAAACGATTTGCCTCGACTCTCGGCGACCTGTACTGTCGTACTCCTGCCTGACCCCAACGCGACTTTGAGTCGGGGGTCGGCGGCGACTTTTAAGCCCTGACTCTAACCGGACTCGGCACCTGCATGCCTGCAGGGGCTGGTCAAGGAAAGCGAAAAGGACTGATAGAGTCGGACTCGCCGGAAAGGGAAACGCGAAAGCGAAGAACTGGAAAGCGAAAGCGAGACCCGCTTCGACCGGGAATCGGACACGAAAG
>NZ_JBHXTM010000062.1:32262-40328 GCF_042677325.1 Streptomyces sp. NPDC127117 | reverse complement strand
GACGGCAGGCCGTCCCCTGCCTGCCGTCCCCGCCGCCGGGGCCCATTTCCACCGGCCGGTACAGCGTCTCCGCTCGAAACGCCGACCCGCCAGAGGTCTGTGGTGAGAACGCCGTGCGGCAGGCTTCGCGGCGTCCGCGCCGCCTGCCGCCGGGCGCTCCTACTCGCCGGGGTGGGCGAGTTCGATGTCGTGGCCGTCGGCCCCGCGACCGGCGACGGTCAGCGCGCTCGCCACCGGCGGGTAGCCGGTCGCGATGACCGAGTAGTCGCCCGAGTCCAGGTCGGTGAAGGCGTACGCCCCGTCCTCCCCGGTCGTCGAGGTGGCGACCACATTGCCCGCCGCGTCGACCAGTGTGACCCGGGCGTCCGGCAGCGGCCGCCGCGCGGAACCGGCCCGCACGATGCCCTGCACCAGCGCACCGGACTGCAGCGCGGCCTCGACCCGGGTGACGCCCTGGCCGCCTATCTCCACCGGCAGCGCCAGCGGACGGAAGCCGGCGGCGTTCACCGCGACGGTCACCGAACCGGGCACCAGCTCACCGAAGGCGAACTCGCCCGTCTCGCCGGACTTGCCGGTGGCCAGCACATCGCCGCGCACATCGGTCACGATGACCATGGCGTCCTCCACCGGGGCGGAGGTCTCCGCGGCCCGCACGACACCGGCCAGTCCGCTCGTACCGGAGAGCAGGATGTCGTAGGCGAGCGGCTCGGCACCGACGACCACCGTGGACGCCTGCGGCTGGAAGCCGTCGGCGGACGCGATCAGGACGTAGCTGCCGGAGCCCGGCGCGTCCAGACCGTAGCTGCCGTCGGCCTGGGCGACGGAGCGCCCCAGCTGCCGGCCGGCCAGCGAGATCAGCGTGACGGCGGCCCGGGCGACGGGTGCGCCCTCGGCGCCGCGCACCACACCGTGCACGGTCGTGCCGTGCAGGGTGGCGACCGGTGCCTCCAGGGTGTCGACCGAGGTGGCCGTGGCCGGGGAGACCGGCGCGTCGGCGATGGTGGCCGGAGCCTCGACCGCCTCGGCGACCGGGGTCTCGGCCGTGGTCGCGGTCTCGCTCGAAGCGTTGGTCTTCAGGGCGACCTCCTTGATGAAGATCGTGATCACGAAGGCGATCAGCGCGGCCGGAGCGGCGTACAGGAAGACATCGCCGACACCGTGCCCGTAGGCGCTCTCCACGACCGTACGGAACGGCGCGGGCAGCTTGTCCAGGTCGGGGATGCCCCCGCCGCCGGTACCGCCGTGGCCCATGGCAGCGCCCTTGGGGCCGAGCTCCGTGAGACCGTCCTTGACGTAGTGGGTGACGCGGTTCGCCATGACGGCGCCCAGCGCCGAGACGCCGATCGCACCACCGAGGGAACGGAAGAAGGTGACGACGGAGCTGGCCGAGCCGAGGTCGGACGGAGCGACCTGGTTCTGCGTGGCGAGCACCAGGTTCTGCATCATCATGCCGATGCCGAGACCCATGACGGCCATGTAGACCGCGATGTGCCAGTACTCCGTGTCGTACCGGATGGTGCCCAGCAGCCCGAGCCCGGCGGTGACCAGGAAGCCACCGCTGACCAGCCAGGCCTTCCAGCGGCCGGTCTTGGTGATGACCTGGCCGGAGACCGTCGAGGAGATGAACAGACCCGCGATCATCGGGATCGTCATGACGCCCGACATCGTCGGCGACTTGCCGCGCGCCAGCTGGAAGTACTGGCTGAAGAAGACGGTGCCCGCGAACATCGCGATACCGACGAACAGCGAGGCCAGCGAGGCCAGCGTGATGGTGCGGTTACGGAAGAGGCGCAGCGGGATGATCGGCTCGCTGGCCTTGGACTCGACGGCGACGAAGATGCCGGCGAGCACGACGGAACCGATGACCATCGCGGCGGTCTGCCAGGACAGCCAGTCGTACTTGTCGCCCGCGAAGGTCACCCAGACGAGCAGCAGCGACACGGCGGCGCTGATGAAGAACGCGCCCCACCAGTCGACCTTGACCTGACGCTTGACGACCGGGAGCTTCAGCGTCTTCTGGAGCACGATCAGCGCGATGACGGCGAACGGCACACCGACGTAGAAGCACCAGCGCCAGCCCATCCAGCTGGTGTCGGTGATGACACCGCCGAGCAGCGGACCACCGACGGTGGCGACGGCGAACACCGCACCGATGTATCCGCTGTAGCGACCGCGCTCACGCGGGGCGATCATGGCCGCCATGACGATCTGCGCCAGGGCGGAGAGACCGCCGACGCCGATGCCCTGGACGACACGGCAGGCGATCAGCATGCCGCTGCTGGTCGACATACCGGCGACGACCGAGCCCGCGACGTAGATGACGAGGGCTATCTGAACCAGCAGCTTCTTGCTGAACAGGTCGGAGAGCTTGCCCCACAGGGGGGTGGTGGCGGTCATCGCCAGCAGCGAGGCCGTGACCACCCAGGTGTAGGCGCTCTGGCCGCCGCCGAGGTCGGAGATGATCTCGGGCAGTGCGTTCGAGACAACGGTCGACGACAGGATGGCGACGAACATGCCGAGCATGAGCCCGGCCAGCGCCTCCATGATCTGCCGGTGTGTCATCGGCGCGCCGGACGAGGGATCGGAGGATCCCCCGTGCTTGGCGTGGCCGCCCCGCACACCGGTTGGTGTGGTCGTAGCCATTTAAGTCCTTGTCTTTGCTTCTGTTACACGGGTGTACGGGTGTGCGAGTCGTTGTCGCTGTCGGCATGCCGGGTGCGGCAGTCGCCGCTGTGCTTTCCGGGGCCGCACCCGCTGGGCCCGCGACAGGCGAAACTGTCGCGCAGCCGGGCCAACAGCGTGTTGAGCTGTCCGACCTCGTCGTCCGACCAGTCGGAGAGGTTGTGGGCGAACATCTCGGTGGTCCGTCGGTTCAGATCGCCGAGCACGTCATGTCCGTCGGGGGTCAGCCGCAGGATGCGGGACCGCTTGTCCGCCGGATCCGGGGACCGCTCGATCCAGCCACGCTCGGCCACATGGGCGACATGACGGCTGGTCACCGACATGTCGACGTCCAGCAATTCGGCCAGTCGGCTGATCCGCATCTCGCCGTGCTGCCTGAGAAGAGCCAGCACCGCGGCGGAGCCGCCCGGACATTCGGCGGGCAGGATGCGGGCGAGACCCCTCTTGACGGCCCCTACGGCACTCAGCTGCCGGGCCAGTTCTTCGTACTGACTCCGTGCTGCCACGGGACGACCCCCAGACATCTCACCGGTTCATCTTGTTGCTTAGGGCAACCATAGAAGCCGTTGGTTGCTGCAGGCAAACGAAAAGGGGCTTGCAGAAGTAAAGGAACGCAAAAGGCTGCGTACGGCTCCGGTCAAAGGTCCAGCGTGTGGCGTGCGGATGATGCGGGGTGTGTCTCGCGCCACATGGGGGACGGGTGGGGTGCCGCCCGGAGCCGCGCCGGCCGCGTGAGGAAACGGACACGCCGAGTGCCCGTAAACGCCCCCTCGAACCCGACCGGAAAACAGTCGGCACACCAAGTCCCGCACATATGGGCCGAGTTGTCGACAGCCCCTTGCGCCACACCCCACAAGTGCCCTGTATGCGTGCCTGAATCCACCCCGCGGCAGCCGCACCGGCCTCCACCCCGAGGCAGGGGTCCGGCCGCTTCCTCACCGCTTCCGCGCCCCCGGCCTCGGCCCTTGGCCGACCCGGGGGTTGGGCCGCAACGCCGAGTTCGCTAGGGTCCTGGCTCATGGCACACAACCCCCACGCCCCGCAGGGCCCCGAGGGCAACCACGACCCGGCCGGCAGCACCCAGATGTTCCGCGCCTTCGTCGACGAGGGCGAGCCGCAGCGCCGGCAGCAGCCCGCCGCCTCGTCCGGACCGCGCGTCGGGGTGATCGTCGCCGTCGTCGTGGTGATCGTCGCCCTCGCGGCGGTCGCCTGGCTCGCCCTCGGCTAGGACCTGTCCGGGGCCCGTCCGGCCCCGCACGCTTCCACCCGTCACTACTTCAATACGGCGGTGACGTCCCGGGTCTCGACATGCATGCCCAGGGGCACCCGCCAGGCGTCCACGCAGACGGTGTACGTCTCCGTCCGCGCCGCTCCCGCGTCGATCGGCGCGGGCAGCGGCCCGGTCGACTCGACGGTCCCCCAGTCGACCCCCAGCGCACCGATGATGTGCGTGGCGAAGGTGACGGTTCCCGACCGCGCCGGTGATCCTCCGGTGTTCCGGAACTTCACGGTCACCTTCTCGCACCAGCGCTCGTCCGCCGCCGCCCGCACCGGTTCGCCCACCGCCAGGACGGCGGGCCCGGCGGGTGTGCCGGATCCGGGTGCGGAGGGCGTCGAGGGCGCAGAAGGCGTCGAAGGTGCGGAGGGCTCCCCTCCGGTTCCCCCTGTATCGCTCCCGCTCCCGCTGCCGCTCCCGCTGCCGCTCCCGCTCCCGCTCCCGCTGCCGCCGGTGCCGTGCGCTCCGGACGGCCGGGACGCTCCACCGCTCGTGGCGTCCGCACCTCCCGCCCCCTCGGCACGGGCCGAGGCCCCCGGCGAAGCCCCACGATCACCGGAGTGGCCACTACCGCCACTACCGCCGCCACTGCGGCTGCCGCCCTCGCCGTCGCGGTCCAGCGGGACCAGCGTCACCTTCCCGGACGGCGCCACCGCCCCGGTCGGCGATCTCCCGGAGTCCGTTCCCGCCGCGCCGAGCGCCACGTAGCCCTCGTCCGCCGTACCTCCGCCGCAGGCGGCCAGCACGCCACCCAGACACAGCGCGGCCGCCGAGGCGGCGATCACGGTGCCCCGGCGGCCGTTCGAGCCGAGCATCTGACGTCGCATCGCGCCAGTGTGGCTGACGCTCCGTCAAATCGGAACCCTTGTGCTCCGGTACGGGAGTCCACGGCGGTCAGTCGGCGATGAGTCCTTCCCTGAGCTGCGCGAGCGTACGGGTCAGCAGGCGCGAGACGTGCATCTGCGAGATGCCGACCTCCTCGCCGATCTGCGACTGGGTCATGTTGGCGAAGAACCGCAGCATGATGATCTGGCGCTCGCGCGGCGGGAGCTTGGCCAGCAGCGGCTTGAGCGATTCGCGGTACTCGACGCCTTCCAGGGCCGAGTCCTCGTAGCCGAGCCGGTCCACGAGGGAGCCCTCGCCGCCGTCGTCCTCGGGCGAGGGCGAGTCCAGCGAGGATGCGGTGTACGCGTTGCCGACGGCCAGACCGTCGACCACGTCCTCCTCGGAGACCCCGAGCGCCTTGGCCAGCTCGGGCACGGTCGGCGAGCGGTCGAGCTTCTGCGAGAGCTCGTCGCTGGTCTTGGTCAGCGCGAGCCGCAGCTCCTGGAGCCGGCGCGGCACGCGCACCGACCACGAGGTGTCACGGAAGAACCGCTTGATCTCCCCGACGACGGTCGGCATCGCGAAGGTCGGGAACTCCACGCCCCGCTCGCAGTCGAACCGGTCGATCGCCTTGATCAGGCCGATCGTGCCGACCTGGACGATGTCCTCCATCGGCTCGTTGCGGCTGCGGAACCGCGCCGCGGCGTACCGCACCAGCGGGAGGTTGAGCTCGATGAGTGTGTCCCGTACGTAGGCACGCTCCGGGCTGTCCGTTCCATCGGGGCCGGGTGCCGGCCCCAGAGCGGCGAGCCGCAGGAACAGCGAGCGGGACAGAGTGCGGGTGTCGATGGCTTCCGACGAGCTGGTGAGCACAACGGGTGCGGGTTCGCTCTTCGTGAGCGTGAGCACCTTCGAGCTGCCCTGTTCTGCGGACATGCCACCCCCTTGAGGTCGCGGACGGTCGCGTCGAGCCGCGACCATCGGAGGAACGCAGCCTCCACCTGAATACCGGAGGCGAGGCCACGGCAAACGCGGTTCCCGCAGAATGTCACATGTCGGCAACACGCTGTAGTGACATGTCGACAAGTCTTTGTGACGTCTGCGCAGTTAACAGGGGGTGTGGGCCATTTGGGCCGTCGGAAACGGGACTTCTGCTGCTCTACCCGATCCGGTTAGGCCTCGATCCTGTTTGCGGATCGGAGTCGGGCGAAGCTGCGGGCCAACAGCCTTGACACATGCATCTGGGAGACACCCAGTTCGGCACTGATCTGGGACTGCGTCAGATTGCTGTAGTAGCGCAACAGAAGGATGCGCTGTTCGCGCTCGGGCAGTTGTACGAGCAGATGCCGGACGAGGTCGCGGTGCTCGACCCCGGCGAGCGCCGGGTCCTCGTAGCCGAGCCGGTCCAGCAGTCCCGGCAGCCCGTCGCCCTCCTGGGCGGCCTCCAGCGAGGTCGCGTGGTAGGAGCGCCCGGCCTCGATGCAGGCGAGCACCTCGTCCTCGGAGATCCTCAGCCGCTCGGCGATCTCCGCGGTGGTGGGCGATCGGCCGTGAGCGGTCGTCAGGTCCTCGGTGGCGCCGGTGACCTGGACCCACAGCTCGTGGAGGCGCCGGGGTACGTGGACGGTCCGGACGTTGTCCCGGAAGTACCGCTTGATCTCGCCGACGACGGTCGGCATCGCGAACGTCGGGAACTGGACACCGCGCTCGGGGTCGAACCGGTCGATGGCGTTGATCAGCCCGATCGTGCCGACCTGGACGACGTCCTCCATCGGCTCGTTGCGGCTGCGGAACCGCGCCGCGGCGTACCGCACCAGCGGGAGGTTCGCCTCGATGAGGGCCGCCCGCACCCGGCCGTGCTCCGGGGTTCCCGGCTCCAGGTTCTTGAGCTGGCCGAAAAGCACCTGGGTGAGCGCCCTGGTGTCCGCGCCCCGGGTCCTGGCGGGCGTCGTCGTACTGTCGGGCGCCTCGGTCTGGACGGACTGGGGAGGCACTTGAGGCGCTGTACTGGCCGGCACGATGAGGCCACCCCTTTGCGGTCAACTTCGGTCAACTCATCCGTCAAAAGCGGTCATAGCATCACAAGACATGTCCACTGTGTGCAAGCACCGTATAGCGTCGTGTTGGGTTCAACTTGGTTTAAACACCAAAAAAGCCCCTCACCGCAATGGTGAGGGGCCAGGTGGCGGTCCGGACGAACCGGATTCCTGATCAACCGGCTCAACCGGATGAGCTGGATCAACCGGATCGGCCGGATCAGAAAGGATCGGCCGGATCAGAACGGATCGGCCGGATCAGAACGGATCGGCCGGATCGGCCGGATCAGAACGGATAGTCGGCGATCACCCAGGTGGCGAACTCGCGCCACTGCCCGGCGGCGGCCTGGTGCGCGGGGTGCTCGATGTACCGCTTCAGGGCGTCCTGGTCGGCGACCGCGGAGTTGATGGCGAAGTCGTACGCGATCGGCCGGTCGGTGATGTTCCAGGCGCACTCCCAGAACGCGAGCTCGGGAATCTGCCCCTCCAGCTCCCGGAAGGCCTTCGCCCCGGCGACGACCCGCGGGTCGTCCCGCTCGACGCCGTCGTTCAGCTTGAACAGGACCAGATGGCGGATCACGGTGTACTCCTACTTCACGAGCTCGGACATGAAGTCGCCGACGCCCTGTGCGGCACTCGAAACGCCCTCGAACCCTACCTGGACGAGATCAGCCGCCCGGGCCGGGGAGGTGATGATCGTGTACAGCACGAAGACGACTACTACGTAGAGAGCTATCTTCTTCGCTTGCACCACAGCCCCTGCCTCCCCTTCGATCCTCTGTTTCGATCTCCTGTGCAGTCGGGCGATTCTATCCGCACGGATGACCGCCTCCCCGGGAGGCTTCCGACCGCACTCACACAGCCTTTAAGGACCAAGGACCCGGCGATCGAGGCCCTTTGCCCGCCTGCGCATCCCCCGCGAGGGAGCAGGATGGACGGTGAGCCCAGCGGATACGGCAGGTACTCCGAGGGGCTCGGAACGGGCCCCCACTGTGGGATCCCCGCCGCAGGTCACCCCCCTGACCGCGACGAGGACCGGAGGCCCCGTTCTCACCGGGGGAAGCGGCTTGTCCCCCCGATGCCGCTTCCCCCGACCTGAACATGGGGGACCTTTGGCCCCGGGGCCCGCGGCCCCACTTGCGCCCGGGGCCAAAAAGTGGCCCGCGGGGGCCCGGCCCGGGGGGGCCCCCCCCCCCCCCCACGCGCGGCAGCCCCCCCCCCCCCGGGGGCCCCCCCCCATGACGGCG
>NZ_JBHXTM010000062.1:0-32252 GCF_042677325.1 Streptomyces sp. NPDC127117 | reverse complement strand
AAACTGGGGGGACCTTGGGCCCGGGCCCACGACGACAGTCGTGCGCCGGGGCCAAAGTCGTGCGCCGGGGCCTCCGGACCGCTTCGGCCCGACCTCGACCACTTCGCGGGACAGCCCCGCACGCGCGGGGACCACCTCCGTATCCGGGCCTTGGTAGTCCGCTTTCGGGGACCACCCCCGCACGCGCGGGGACCACAGCCCGGTGCGGGACTCCTGCGCAGGGCGGGTGGGACCACCCCCGCACGCGCGGGGACCACAAGTTGGTGTGGTGGACGATGCGGTGTACGACGGGACCACCCCCGCACGCGCGGGGACCACCCAGTCCGCAGCGGATGCGATCTCCTTGCCCAGGGACCACCCCCGCACGCGCGGGGACCACCGGCTGTGGCGGTGCAGTATCCGGCCTCGATCAGGACCACCCCCGCACGCGCGGGGACCACTTGACGGCATGGTGCAGCAGGTCACCGACCACGGGACCACCCCCGCACGCGCGGGGACCACTTGACGGCATGGTGCAGCAGGTCACCGACCACGGGACCACCCCCGCACGCGCGGGGACCACCAGGCCGCCGTCTCTCTCGATCCGCTGCGCACGGGACCACCCCCGCACGCGCGGGGACCACCAACTTCGCCGATGGTTGTACTCGGCGGCGAAGGGACCACCCCCGCACGCGCGGGGACCACGCCACCAAGAGTGCGGATGGCGCGAGCCGGACGGGACCACCCCCGCACGCGCGGGGACCACAGGCTCTTCCCGCGGGACAAGGCAGAGAAGCTGGGACCACCCCCGCACGCGCGGGGACCACATCGGTAGTGGACGTCGGCCGAAGCTACTGCGGGGACCACCCCCGCACGCGCGGGGACCACAGTAATTGACCTGGGGTTTTATGCGGGCAGGGCGCGGCTTTTGCTTACTTCCTCGGATACGGGCAAAGCTGCCTTTTCTCTCTTTCCGGGTGGTTGGGGGAGTGTCACCCCACCTCGCGACGTGCTGCGGTTGCTCTGCATCCCAGCCAAGCCGCCCAGCGCGCTACCGACCGCCGTACTTCCTCCGCTTCGAGGCCTTGCTCCAACCTTGGCGAGGGACTCCGGACGGCTTCTGTGTGGCGCGTGGCGCCCCGGGGTTCGGGCGGCGGATCAGGGTGAGGCCCTCGTGGTCGGTCGGGTGCCAGGTGTGGTCGTGGGTCTCGAAGGTGTAGCCCTGTGCGTTGTTCGTCTGGTACGCGAGCAGCGCCCGCCCTTCGCCCGCGTATTGGCGGACCTCGTCCCACAGGACTTCGCGGATGCGTGCCGACGGTGCGCCCAGGAAGACCCCCGGTGAGATCTCCAGCAGCCAGCGCGTGAGGAACCCCCGCAGGCCGACAGGGCAGTTGGTGAGAACGATGACGGTCACCAGATGATCTCGTCCCCGTAGTTGCGACCACTTTCGACATGACGGTCACCGTCGGACTGGAGGGTGACCCGGTCCTGGGACGCCCCGTTCACCGCTTCCGTGTCGCGGGTGCCGTCGTAGCCGAGCAGATCCTTGATGTCCCGGACGCAGCGGTCGAGCAGGCCGGTCCGGTTGATGTGGTCCCGGAGCATTCGACGCGTCCGCGTCGCCACGTCCTCCTCGCCCTCGGCCGCCGCGTCGAATGCGACGGGGATCGCAATCTCCGTCCGGTAGAAGTCCGCCACGTCCATGACGAACGACCGCTCGTGCCCGGAGTGCACGAAGCCCAGGCCAGGGGAACAGCCCAGCGCCGCGATCACGGAGTGGGAGACCCCGTACATGCACTGGGCAGCGGCCGTGATGGCCTGGTTCGGCGCGTCTCCGGCCGAGAAATCGTCGCGGTGGTACTCGCGCCGACGCCAGGGCACGCCCGTGCGCAACGACTCCCGCTTGTAGCAGTCCCTGAGGCGTCGGCCTTCCATGCCGAGAAGGTCCTGCCGGGTACGGCCCGCGGTGTCCTCGCCCGGGAAGCGCAAGCGGTACATGGCGCGCGCCACGTCCAGCCGGGTGCGCCGGTTCGCCCAAGTGGTGGCCTGTGCCTCGATCAGGCCCGAGGAACGTGTCAGGGCACGTCCGCCCGCGTAGTACCGCACGCCGTGTTCGCCCACCCAGGCCACGCCGGCACCGGACTCGCCGAGGAGCGCCATCGCCTGGTGGGTGACACGGGTTCCCGGACCGAGCAGCAGCGTGCCGATGGTGGCGGACGGGATGTGAGTGATGCCGTCCACGTCCTCCGCGGTGATCGCGTTGGAGTTCCGGTGCACGGTGCAGCGCTCCAGGTAGACGAAGGAGAGACGGTCGCCGACCCGGGTGAGTTCGCGTGGGGAGGATGCTCCTCTGCGGCCGACCGTGCTCACTCCGCCCCCCGTACCGGGGCCAGGGTCATCAGGCCGCAGCCGTATGCCTTCGCCTTGCCCAGGCCGTGGGTGAGCGTGCGACGGAAGAGGTCCGGCTCCGTGACGCGCAGACGCCCGTCGAAGGTGACCTTCGTGATCTGTACGTCGTCCTTGCGCGGCTCCGCAGGGGAGCGGCGGAACTGCAACGGGATCTGGTCGCGGACGATCAGCTCGTGCTCGTCGCCCTCGGGCAGCAGCCGGCGCTCCACCGGCTTCCGGACGATCTCGAAACCGGCGCCCTCCTGCCGCTTCAGCAGCCAGTCCATCTGGTGACGGGGTGTCCTGTGCGCGGCGCGTTTCGTCCGCTCGCCCGCCTTGACGTACTCGTGGCGGACGTTGTGCACGGGGTTGGCGGTGAGTCTGAATCCCCAGGTATCGCCCGGGTGGAGAGCAGCGAGGAAGTCCTCATACGCGAACGTCGCCCAGCCCGCCTCGTCCGAGGCCGGCCAGCCCGCCTGCTCGACCAGGTGGGTCAGATCGGGGCGGTTGGGGCTGACGATGTACAGCAGCGTCCCGGAGGTTCCATCGCTGTCCACCCGCCACAGAACTCGGGGACCGGATCCGTCCCGGGACGGCGGCGTGGGGAAGGACGCGTTCACCGCCCCGTGCATGCGGTGGGGTGAGTCGAGCAGCCGCCGGGCGTCGGACCGTGCGGTGTTCACGCGGAAACGGGTGAGGTACATCAGTTGGTCCTCGGTGCGACGGGCGTGAGCAGGGTGGTGGGTTCGTGAGGCGGGGGAGGCCCCGATCCGGGGGCAATGGGTACGGAGACGTGGAGCGTCCGGATGCCGCGCAGCCCGTACCGCCGGTGGCGTGGATCGAAGCTCACCGGGAGATCGCGCAGTGTGACGTCAGGTCGCGCCTCGGGCGGGCTGTCCAGCAGCAGATCCAGCTGCACCGCGTCGGACGCCGCCCGGCCTCTGCGCCGGAAGGACGCCGCGTGGCGCTCCCGGTATCGCCCGGACGCTTCCCATTCCGCTTCGCGCAGGGCCTGTTCCAGACCCTTGTCCAGCAGAGGTTCCCCGATCGTGATCGGTTCCGAAGGCGGGCAGGAGCGGCGTCCCAGGTACGGCAGGAAGACGGGCTCCAGCAGCGCCTCGTACAGCCGTTGAACGAGCCTCGCCTCGCCGCGCACACCCGCCACGAACACGGCGTCGGCCAGATAGAAGCGCTCCGACAGCGGCATGGCCTTGAGCGTGTCGCTGTGATGCGCCGTCTGGAAATCCCGCAGCCGGGTGCCCGGCTGATCGATACGGACACCGAACTCCAGCGCCGCCAGGTCGGAGAGGTCGGCGTCCCGCCTGCGCCCCTGGGCCGCGGCGAGCAGCCCGAGGACTCCGCTCTTCGTCGGCGCGTTCTCGGTGGTACGGCGCACGAAGCGGGCCGCGGACCCCCAGGACTGCAGGGGGCCCGCCAGCCGCATCAACAGCACGCTCATGCCCCGGGCTCCACCACAGACCCGCCCCGACCGACGACCGCGGTCTCCGGCGGGAGCCGATCGACCACGATGTCCCCGACAGCGGTCAGCAGCTCGGGCAGGTTCACCTCGGCGCCCAGCCCGTCGAGTGCGCTCGTCTCGTCGCCCACCCGCAGCACCCAGCCCTGCCCGTTCCCGGCGAGGCCGTACCGGTCTTCCAGATCCGGTACGAACTTGGCGAGCTGCTCGCAGGCATCCTGGAGGAAACCGCCGTTCTCCCCGACCGGGACCGGTTGTTCAAACGCTCCGACGTAGCTGATCGGCCGCCTGGAGCGGACCTTGACGATCACGGCGGCCGGCAGCGTCTGATTGCCGAAGGTGTTGATCTTCCCGGTCGGGAGCGAGGTGATGAAACCTTCGAGGAACGCGGTGACCGCTCGCCGCGTGGCTTCCACCGGCCGGTCGTCGTCGCCGCCGGAACCCAGATTCTCTTGGAGGCGGTTCACGTCGACCGCCGCGTACCGGTACAGGGTCGCGGAGTTGAATTCGACGGTGCCGATCATCCCGGCACCCGGCTCGGCGTCCGTGTTCTTGTCGTCGACCGCCGTGTAGTAGTCCGACTCGATTTCCACCGGGTGCACGCTCAGCGCATGGGCGACCTGCACCGCCGCGTCCACGCTCAGGTCGGCCGAATCCGCGACCATGCGCCCGAACAGCGCGATGTCCACGGAGTGTTCGGTGTCGGCGGCCTGTTTGGCCCGGTCCTTGTTCGCCTTGACCTTGAGGAAGTCCTTGAGTGCCTTGACGTCGCCGCCCTTGCTTCCCTCTGCCGCGAGGGCGGCGAGAGCGTTGAACTGTCGGTCGCTCAGAAACATGAGGTACCCGGATTCCCCGGCGGGATCCTCGGCGTCGTCCTTGTTCTTGCGCTTGGGCACGGCAATCTTCGAACCGGTCGCCGTGAAGATCGTCTCGGCGGCCAGCTCCAGCGCGGCGACGCGCGTCAGCGACGGGTCGAGTACCTGGACGCGTCCCGCCAGCTCCTCCGCGACCTTCTTGGTGCGGATACCCAGTTCGGACTTGTCGAGCAGTTCGGTGAACGCCTCGCGGGTGGCCCGCTTCCATGCCTGACTGGACACCCGGGAACGCTGTACACCACCGTACGTCGCCGACTTCGGCGCCCCCGTGTCATCGCGGTTCAGATTGCTCGGCGGGACGGTCTGGAGGATGTGGATGTCAAGAATCAACCTGGTCACGCTTGTTCAAGTCCTCTGGTCGGTAAGGCGGTTCGTGAAGTGGGAGGCCGTATGCCGAGGTAGGGGCTGGTCGCCGAGCGCGGTGAGATGCGAGAGCGGTGAGAGTGGTGAGATGCGATGAGAGTGGTGAGAGCGGTGGGTGCGGTGGAGCAGGGGAACGTCACTCCCCGGCCGCGTACCCGCCGTACGTTCCCTCCTCGTCCGCACCCAACTTCGGATCGATCGATTCGCCCGCCTCCGCACCGAGGGACTTCCCCTTCTTGGCGCGAGGAGCAATGGCAGCCAGGTGGAACTCGCGTCCCCACTCGCGCTGCACACCGGCACGTTCGGGCCGGCGCTGCCACCGGTAGAGCTGAGCGGCCAGACGCGCGTAGTCGAGGGGGAGCGGCTCCGGGGCGGTGCGCAGGAGCAGCACGATCTCTCTGAGCCGTACGGCGACCGAGTCGAGGGACTCGGCCGTACCTACGCGGACCAGGCGCTTGCGCAGCGGGGATTCCTCATCGTCCGTGCCCGGTGAGTCCTTCAGCCGGATCAGTGAGCGGACCGCACCGCCCAGGCTGTGACCCTTGGCGTGCATGCCTTGGTCCCGGCGGGACTGCTGATGCAGCGCCCACAGTGTCGAGGAGAGGAAGACCGCCTCCTCGGCGTCCTCAAGGCGGTCGGAGTCGCGCCTTCCCTCCAGCAGGTCGGCAAGATCCTCCAGAGCGCCGACTCCCCACAGGTCCTTGACCTGGTGTGCTCTCTTACCCGCGCCACGGCGCAGCCGGGCAAGTTCTGCCACGGCCGTCGAATGATCTCCGAGGTACCGGCGCTGGAGGTGCCCGATGTACGTGCGCGTCGCTTGCTCGACCAGTTGCCGGACCGGTGGTTCCGTCGGCTGCAGGCCCGGTCGTTCGCCCGAAGTGATGGTCATGAGGCTGCCCCCGGAAGGTTGTCGTCGCGATGCGGGCCGGCGGACGGGCCGGGCTGTTCGTACGGCAGCGGCTGTTCGGGCGGCTTCGGCAGGACCTGGTTCATCCGGGTCCGGAACCACAGGTCCGCTCGTGAACTGTCGATCCAGCGTTTGCCGACTCCGGGCAGCTCCACCACCCGGCCCTCCGCCGCCGCCCGGCCCGCGCCGTCGAGCAGCTCGCGGCCGAGGTCGAGAACGATCCGGCGGGCGTCGGCCTGCCACGCCGCGCGCGCGGCATCCGGGTCCGCTGCCTTCCCGAGGTCCACCAGCCAGCGCCGGTACGGCCCGTCGAGCGCCCCGAACCCCAGATCGCGCGCGGTGTCCGTGGCCGGGCCGGCCGGCGACCCCGTCGCGCGGGCGAGATTCCCGGCCAGGTGCCCCAGTGCCGACACGGCCCGCTCGGCGTCCGTGACCGCATCCACCGCCGCCGCGCCGTGCAGCGGACGGTGATCGTGGAGCAGAACGACCGGCAGAGTGATCCCGTCGTCGACCACCTCGTCCACCACGGACTGCTGTGTCCCGTACACCGCGCCGACGAGCCGGGTCCGGATCAGTGCCTTCTCCGGCAGAACGCCCTCGCTGGAGTTGGAGAGCATGGCCAGCCACCGCACCACCCCGGACGGCTTGCTCTCGTCCGTCCCCCGGCCTGGCGTCCCGGTGTCCGACTCCTGCGCGTACAGCAGACTCGCCAGGCCCCGCCAGGCTGCCCGGCTCGGATCGTGCTGGCGCGGAAGGTAGACCAGCGGACGGCCCAGCTTTTTCTCCTGTGCCCGGCTGCGCCGCCACCCGGTCATGGGTTCCGCCTTCCACCGGTTGGCGGGCGCGAGCGGATCGCCGTAACCGAGGACGACCCCCGTGACGTCATCGCCCTCGGTGTGCAGAAGCAGCCGCCGGGACTGCCAGGTGTAGAGGTCCCGCGGACCGGCGGGGCGGGGCACGGACGGGTCGTCGTCCAGCACTCCGGGGCCGGGTGGTGTCTCGCGACGCCAGACCGGGATGTCGGCCTTCGGGTCCGCCGTCGAGTCCAGGATGTCTTCCTGCGTCGGGATCAGGTTCAACAGGAGTGTCTCGCGCAGCGTGCGCCCCTCGGCGTGGACGCCACCGAGCCCGCCCACCCAGCCGACCCCCTGGGGATAGACCTTTCCGCCCCTGGCCCGGTCGTCGCCCTCCATCCCGGACTTGATACCGGAGGAGTCGTAGGCGTGGGTGTGGACCAGCCACCGGGCCGCCTCGGCGAGGCTCAGCCGGTCGACGCCCGGCCTGCGCATCGAGAAGAACGCCTCCCCGTTCGGTACGTCGGCGACGATCCGGTTCAGCGGGGCGGTCTCGTGCTTCGCCGTGTGCAATCCGGCGACCTGGAAGAACGGACGCTCGGGGTGGAGCAGATCGAAGCGCTCACGGTGACGGTCGAGGTAGTCCGCGACGATGGCGAGGGACTTCTCGTCGTGCCACAGCTCCTCCCAGTCCTCCAGCTCGGCAGGGGCCCGGGATTTCCCACCGCCCGCCTCGTCGAGCGCGTCGTACAGGACCGCCAGGAGCAGCCGCAGCAGGGCGAACTCCTGGGTGGGCAGATCGCCCACCAGCCGCCGCAGAGCGTGTGCCTGCGCGAAGACGTCCGTCAGCGACAACTCGTCCGTGGTGCCGTCGTCGCGCTGTACGGGCAGCCAGGGCCGGGAGACCAGGTCGAATGAGGGTGCCATCGGTTCAAGCCCCTTGGTTCCGCTTGTTCTGCGCGTGCCGACGGAACCCACCCGGAGTCCGTCATCGGCGCTGTAGTGGATTTCCAAGCCTGACAGGTGGGTCTGACAACGCTCGTCGAGAACGAGCAGCAACTCACCCGCCAGCCAGGGGCACTCCTTCACCTGCCAGGCCGGAACGACGAATCGCTCCAGCTCGGAGATGGTCCGGTCGATCACGCCGGGATGTGTCAGGACGCGAGGCAGCGTCAGCGCGCTCGCGGCGACCGCCTCGGCGGACCGGCGTACCGGAGGCGCGTGCTCCGGGAGGTCCAGCCCGCCGCGTCCGCCGTCGAGCCAGCCCACCGTGGTCAGTCGGCCGTCGTCCCGCCGCTGGACGACGAGTACCTCCAGGGCCTCCTCGCTGTCCCGTACCTGAGCCCGCCCGGTGCGGCTGTCGTCGGCGTCACCGGCATTGCCGTCCAGCCAGCCGATGACCGCCCGTCCGGCCCGTCGTACCGGCGCGAGCCGGAACGCGTCCGCGCGCTCCCGCTTCTCCGCGAGGCGCTTCAGGTAATCCCGTCGGGCGTCGTCCAACGCGGGAGCCCAATGCTCGGGCCCGGCCGGCCGGTCGTCGTAGGCGGCCTGCACCAGCGGACTGATGTGGTCCGGCAGTACCAGCGGGGCGCCGTCGAGATGCGGGCCGAGCACCGCGAGCGACCGGAGCAGAGTGTGCGCCCCCTGGTACACGGCGAGTGAGCCGCGTACCGGTACGGGCGGGTCGGCGCCCCAGTCCTCCACCCCTGTCACCAGGCAGCGGGCCTTCGCCAGGAGCGGCGGACGCGTACGGGGATGGCGGTGCAGCCGCCCCATGCGCTGGAGCATCAGGTCCACGGGAGCCAGGTCTGTGACCAGGAGGTCGAAGTCGATGTCGAGCGACTGCTCGACGACCTGACTGGCCACGACGATGTGCGGCCCGGCGGGCCGGTCGCCGCCGGGCCCGAACCGTTCGCGCAGGTCCGTGTCCTTGCGTGCCCGGTCGGCGGCGAGGAACCGGGAGTGGGCGACGGTCACGGCCTGCGAGCCGAAGCGCTCCCGCAGGTATGCGGCGGCCTCCAGTACCCGGTCGACGGTGTTGCGTACGACCAGCGCGCATCCGCCGTCCCGCAGCGCGCTCTCCAGCCGCCCCGCCAGCGACGTGAGATCGTCGTCCATCCGTTCCAGGGCCACTTCAGTACGCCGTCCCGAGGCCGGCTCGGGCCGAGCGGTGCGGACACCCCCTCCGGGCGCGACCGCGGTGATCAACGGGTAGGCGTCATCGGGGAGATGCAGCGTATCGGCCAGTTCGGCCGACTCCTCCCCGGCATAGGCGGCGGCCAACTCCCGCCGCCTCACGGCAGGGAGGGTCGCGGAGAGCATTACCACCGGCACCCGGTAGGCGGCCAGCCACTCAAGCGCACGGTCGAGGTACGTATTCATATACGCGTCGTAGGCGTGGACTTCGTCGATCACGACGACCTTGCCCGCGACGGCCAGATGCCGCAGTGCCAGATGACGGCTCTTGAGCGCGGCGAAGAGCACCTGGTCGATGGTGCCCACAGCGAAAGAGGCGAGCAGCGCCTTCTTGCGTCCGCGCAGCCACTGGTGGGCGTGCAGTTCGGCAGGGTGCGTGGGGTCGGCTGCGCCGGGACTGGACATTCCCTCGCAGCCGTCCAGTTCGACGGCTGCGATCGTACGGTTTCCCGCCTTCGTCATCCCGGCCCACACCTCGTTGAGGGCGGCCTTGGCATGGGCGAGTACGACGGACAGCGGGCCGTCCGAGGACAGATGCTCCAGCCAGCTCAAGAGCCGGGGAAACATGGCGTCGCCGGTGGCCCGGGTCGGCAGCGCGACCAGACAGCCTCCGGCTCCGGTGCGGGCCGCGAGGATCTCCGTCGCCGCGAACGCCGCCTCGGTCTTGCCCTCGCCCATGGGCGCCTCGATGATCAGCAGCCCGGCGGCGGGCATGCTCCGGGCCATCCGTACGGCTTCCTCCTGCACGGGCCTGATCCGGGCGCCGTCCGGCAGGTCGAAGCGGTCCCGGAACAACTCCTCCGCGCTCTGCTCCGGCACCTCCGGCCGCCACGGCCCCGGCAGGTCCAGCCCTGCCCAGGCGGCGTCGAGCCGCCGGACCTCACCGTCCTTCCCTTCCCGCGACGACCAGGACGCGGGGTCGTACGGGAACAGCTCGGAGGAGCTGGCGATCCAGTCGGAGACGATCACTATCGCCGTCAGCACGACCTGAACGGTCTGCGGCAGGCGCACGGACCGCCACTCCGCCAGACACCCCTCCACCCCGGCCCGCCGGGCGCACGCGTCCAGCAACTCGTACTGAACCGAACGCCAGACAGCCTCGCTGTCCCCCGGAGTGCGCAACAGCCGTGGATGGAGCCCGAGATTGTGAATCTGCTGGTGATCCGGCGGCGTCCCGTGATGCCCGCCTGCCACAACGGCGAACTGCCCGGACGCCCGCCCGCTCCAACCGAACCGCTCGGCCAGCCACTCCTGGATGAGGAACTGCCCGGCCAGCCCGTGCGGGGCCATGCGACGGTCCTCGCCGAACTGCTTCTGGTCCGGCATGTCGAGCCCGGCTGTACGCATCCGGTGCGCGAGCCCGTCTACTTGACACGCGAACGCGGGCGTCGCCTTGCCGATGTCGTGCACGCACGCGAGATAAACGGCCAGCCGACGGGCGTCCCCCGCACCTTGGGGGAGCGGCTCGGCGACCAGCGCCTTCACATTCTCGGGCACCCACAAGTCCCACAGCCGGCCGGCGACTGCGGCACTGTCCGCCATGTGCCGCCACAGCGGGAGCCACTCCTCGGTCGCCCGGTCGTGCTTGCCCCAGGCTGTCCGCGCTGCGGGGGACAACTTGGTGTAAGCCATGGGGACTTCGGGGTGGTCATGGTTCATAGCGGTATTTGACATGAGTGGGTGGCGTTCATGTGTCGGATTCCGAAATGGATGCGTAGTGAGCGATTTTGACTGGATGAGGCCGCTGGGTGATCGATTCTCTGGGGGGTGGCTATTTGCAGTATGTTGTGTGGACTTGCGCCGGGATTATTCTGGTTGATGACGCGGTTGCATGCGCGGGGACCACGACGAAGAAGTCGGAGGGGGCCGGCTGATCCCGGGACCGCCACTCCGACGGGTCCTTGTCCGCCTTAGGCCGGGGACCAACCCCGCACATGCGGGAACCACGTGGACCCTTCGCCCACGGTCTCCCGCTTCACGGGACCAACCCCGCACATGCGGGGACCACGCACGCCCACGAGCCGGCCGAGGCGTAGCCATGGGACCAACCCCGCACATGCGGGGACCACAAGTCGGATGCCTTGACCGTGGCGTAGTGACTGGGACCAACCCCGCACATGCGGGGACCACAACGCCGTGGTCACCGGCACCAGCCGCTTCAGGGGACCAACCCCGCACATGCGGGGACCACTCCGGCACATCGAACAGGCCGTCAAGGTAGTCGGGACCAACCCCGCACATGCGGGGACCACAAGCACAAGATCGAGGTGATGAACGAGGAGGCGGGACCAACCCCGCACATGCGGGGACCACTCGTACTGCTCGATGGCGCCGGACTGGGAGTAGGGACCAACCCCGCACATGCGGGGACCACCTCAAGGGCCACAAGAGCAGCTGGTTCTGACGGGGACCAACCCCGCACATGCGGGGACCACCGCGACGCGATCACGCTCGAAGCCGCCGACGTGGGACCAACCCCGCACATGCGGGGACCACCGGGACGTCGTGGATCCGGACGCCGGTCTCGGGGGACCAACCCCGCACATGCGGGGACCACCTGATCATGGCAGCGCGCCGAGTAGGCGCTTCGGGACCAACCCCGCACATGCGGGGATCACTGGTCTCGATCACGCCGCAATCACCTCGGGGCGGGACCAACCCCGCACATGCGGGGACCACAGAAGGCCGTCGGCTCGCAGCAGCGATCCCAGGGGACCAACCCCGCACATGCGGGGACCACTGCGAGCCGCTGCGCGCCGACGGCGACAAGACGGGACCAACCCCGCACATGCGGGGACCACCCCCCTTCTCGCGAGGGCTCGGCAAAGGACCTGGGACCAACCCCGCACATGCGGGGACCACTTTCCCAGATCCATGCGGGACGTCTCCTGAACGGGACCAACCCCGCACATGCGGGGACCACCCCACCACCAACAGGATCTCCGGCGGGGTGTGGGGACCAACCCCGCACATGCGGGGACCACAGTTGCTGACCTGGTGGTTTATGCGGGGCGGAGCCTGTTTTTACTCACTTCTTGATATTCGGACATTTTGATGCATTTTGGTGTGTCCACCGCCTGGATCTAGCGAGGCCGGATCACACAAGGCCGCTGGCTATTGCGTCGATCATGGCTGAGAGGGCGTCGTGGCCGAAGGTCAAAGCCGGGCCGCTCGGAACCCTGCTGTCGCGGGGCGGGCGTTCCTGGAGCTGTTGAGACCCCAGCATCGCCCGCTGCTCACATGTTAGTCGGTGGGCGCGAAGGGCTTGTGGCGCGAGCTGGGCGGGCGCGTGGCTCTGACGTCGGAGCCGGCGCCGGGTTGTCAGCCGCGCTCCCGGCGGGGGGCTGACAGCACCAATACCAGGATCAGGATCACGGTGACTGTCCCCCCTGTTGGGGTTGGTGCGGTGTGCGTCGCTGGGGTGGGGGGCCATGTGGTGAGCAGGGAGTGAAGGAGGTCGGCCATTGGCGGTGTCGTCATGCGGGCTCCTGGGTGAGTGGGGGTGGTGTATGCGCCGGAGGCCAGTAGGGGCCTCGCGGGCTGCGAGGTGGCTGGTCGGCTACGTGCCGGCATTGATCAAAACGACGCGCGCCAGTCGGGGTTACGGCCGATGAGGGTGTCTTGTTTCCCTAGAATGAGAGATGTTGTGTACATGTCAACTCAACAATGTTCTCCCCAGTTCCATTTTTTGAGGGTCAGCATTGCCAGCCGTGCTCAAGCCCCGCGCGTGCGGGGATCGCGTGCATCACTGTTCGCCCCAAGGGGCACCCCTGCATAAGCGGGGACCAGGAGTCGACGTCGCTCTTGTGCGGCAGTCCTTGTGACGCGCGAACGCCCTCCCGCCCTGCGTTTCCGCAGTCCGGGAGGGCGTCGATGGCGGTAGCGGAGGGATTTGAACCCTCGGTGAGTTTCCCCACACTCGCTTTCGAGGCGAGCTCCTTCGGCCGCTCGGACACGCTACCGAGAGAGAGCTTAGACCATGGCGGGCCGTGGACAGAAATCGGTTCTCGGGGGCTGTGGAAGAGAGGCGTCAGGGGGTGCGGAAGAAGGACGTCAGGAGGCTCGCGCACTCCTGTTCCAGGACACCCTGGATTACCTCGGGGCGGTGGTTGAGCCGACGGTCGCGTACGACGTCCCAGAGGGAGCCGGCCGCGCCCGCCTTCTCGTCGCGGGCGCCGTAGACCACCCGGTCCACGCGGGACTGCACCAGGGCGCCCGCGCACATCGTGCAGGGCTCCAGGGTGACCACCAGGGTGCAGCCGGACAGCCGCCACCTGCCGAGGGCCGCCGCGGCCCTGCGGACGGCCAGGACCTCCGCGTGCGCGGTCGGGTCGCCGGTCGCCTCGCGTTCGTTGTGGCCCGTGGCGAGCAGGGCGCCGTCCGGGCCGAGCACGACGGCGCCGACCGGCACATCGCCGGCCCGCGCCGCCAGATCGGCCTCGGCCAGGGCGCGGCGCATGTGCGCCCGCCACGGGTCTCTCACGGGGTCGTGCGGTGGTTCGCTCACCCGCGGACCCTAACGGACGGTCTCCAGAACCTCGGCCGCGCCGAGCGCGTCCGCGATCTCCACCAGTGCGTCCGTGCGCAGCATCAGCAGCTCGGCCTCGGGGAGCCCGAGGTCGGCCAGGACCCCGGTGTCGCCGAGCGGGCCCGCCGGTACGGCGTCGGCGTCCAGGCCGTCGTCGTCATCGTCATCGTCGTCGGTGGTGTTGTTGTCGGGGGTGGTGTCCGGGTCGCCGTCCTCCGTACCGTCGAGGCCGACGAGCTCTTCGAGGGCGGCAATCGTGTCCTCGGCCCCGGGTTCGCGGCCGAGCAGTTCGTCGGTGAGCAGGATCTCCCCGTACGAGGAACGGGCGGCGGCGGTGGCGTCCGAGATGAAGATTCGGGGGTCGTCCTCACCGTCCACCCGGACGACGCCGAACCAGGCGTCCTCCTGTTCGATGAAGACGAGCACCGTGTCCTCGTCCACCGAGGCTTCACGGGCCAGATCCGTCAGGTCGGACAGGGTCTCCACATCGTCGAGCTCCGTGTCGCTCGCTTCCCACCCGTCTTCGGTGCGCGCGAGCAGTGCGGCGAAGTACACCGTGACTCTCCCACTGGTCATAGGGGTGTCGGTCCGGCGGGAGGGCAGTCGGTGGTCCGGCTGTCCTGGGTCCCGCCCATCGGAATCGTGGCAGAAACAAGGGCTCCGCGAGAGGAGTTCGGCCGTTGAGTCGGCCATCAGTTCTGTCGGACGCCGCCACCAGGGGGATGCCGGACGCCGTCACCAGGGATGCCGGACGCCGTCATCGGTGAGCCGGCTACCAGCGGAAGGTGCGCATGCGCATGGCCTGGCGCATCCGGGCCGCCCTGGCGCGGCGGGGCTGCACCCGGTCGCGGAGGGCCTTCGCCTCGTGGAGTTCGCGCAGGAACTGGGCGCGCCTCCTGCGGCGCGCCGCGTCGGTCTCCTCCGGGTCCTGCTGGCCCTGTGCGTCCTGCGGGTCCGGCGGGTCCTGCTGGTCCCACTGGTCCCGCTTCCGCTTTTCCCCGTCCGGCATCGGCTCATCACCCCAAGGCTGGGTCCGTATGCCCCCACCTTCCCCCCGAACATGCGGTTGATGCCAGCGCACGGGTGCGGGAGGCACGGTTACTGTTGAACCCATGCGGATCCACGTCGTCGACCACCCACTGGTCGCGCACAAACTCACCACCCTGCGCGACAGGCGCACCGACTCCCCGACCTTCCGGCGGCTCGCCGACGAGCTGGTCACCCTGCTCGCGTACGAGGCCACCCGGGATGTGCGCACCGAACAGGTCGACATCGAGACCCCGGTCACACCGACGACCGGTGTGAAGCTGTCGCACCCCCGGCCGCTGGTCGTGCCGATCCTGCGGGCCGGCCTCGGCATGCTCGACGGCATGGTGCGGCTGCTGCCGACCGCCGAGGTGGGCTTCCTGGGCATGATCCGCAATGAGGAGACGCTCCAGGCGGAGACGTACGCCACGCGGATGCCGGAGGACCTCTCGGGCCGCCAGGTGTACGTCCTGGACCCGATGCTGGCCACCGGCGGCACGCTCGTCGCGGCCATCCAGGAGCTGATCAAGCGCGGTGCGGACGATGTCACCGCGGTCGTGCTGCTCGCGGCGCCCGAGGGCGTCGAGGTGATGGAGCGCGAGCTGGCCGGTACGCCGGTCACCGTGGTCACCGCCTCGGTCGACGAGCGGCTCAACGAGAACGGCTACATCGTGCCGGGCCTTGGTGACGCGGGCGACCGGATGTACGGCACCGCCGACTAGGACAGTGCCCGTAGAGCAGTGCCCGTACGGGCGAACTGATGGCCGCCGGGCGCGCCCCGGTGGCCATCGGCAGGCCGGCGGCCGTCAGCAGGACGGTGCGGGGGCGGGCTTCGTCAGGGCGGCGAGGGCCGCGGCCGCCGACTGAGGCGTGTTGAACGTCTTGAACTTCGTACCGAGAATCAGATCGACGTCCGCCGTCCTGCGGGCGTCGGTCTTCGGCGTGGCGCCCACCAACTGCGTACCGAGGACCGGGAACGAGCCGTTCGTGGCCGCCGGAGCGCCCAGCAGCACCCCGGGTCCGGGGACCTTCTTGTCGTACGCGGCCGGGGCGTTCCCCACCTTGCCGATGGTGAAGCCGCGCTTCTTCAGCTCGTCGGCCGCCTTCTTGGCGAGGCCGCTGCGCGGTGTCGCGTTGTAGACGTTGACGGTGATCTTCGCGGGCTTCGGCAGCGCCTTCGCGGGCGCGGACGGCTTGGCGGTGGGGCAGTCCGTCTTGTGGTCCGCCGCGCTGGCCTTCCGGTCGCCGCCGGTGAAGACGTCGATGAGCTGCATCGTGCCCCATCCGGCCAGCCCGAGGGCGACCACGGAGGCGGTGGCAGCGAGGATCAGTTTGCCGCGACGCCGGGGGCGGCGCATCCGGGGGTACTTGTCGCCCGTGATGCGGTACTTTCCGCCCATGCCGGGGGGAGTGAGCATGCTCATGGGCGCAGCGTAGTGCGACCCGGTGATGATGCCTACTAAATGATCAATGGATCGCACCCGTCCGGGGGCGAAAGCACCCGAACGAACCCCGGTGCGCGCCCGAAGGCGGCGCAGGGTTTCGCCGGCACTGCGGCACTGCCGGTCCTGCGGGTCCGTGGACGGGCCCGCTTCGGTCAGCCGAGTTCGAGCACGCGGGCGTGGAGTACCTGGCGCTGCTGAAGCGCGGCACGGACCGCGCGGTGCAGTCCGTCCTCCAGGTAAAGGTCGCCCTGCCACTTCACGACGTGCGCGAACAGGTCGCCGTAGAACGTCGAATCCTCGGCGAGGAGGGTTTCGAGATCCAGGTTGCCCTTGGTGGTCACCAGCTGATCGAGGCGGACCGGGCGCGGCGCGACATCCGCCCACTGCCGGGTGCTTTCCCGGCCGTGGTCGGGATAAGGCCGCCCATTTCCGATGCGCTTGAAGATCACACGGAAAGCCTACCGGGCAAGAGCCTCCGGGCGCAGCCACGGGGCGGTACTGCGATGCTGGCAAGAACGCCACAAAAGCAGGCATTCCGGAATGGGGCCCCGATGAGCGACAGCGAGAGCACGGCCGAAAATGCCGGTGCGCTGCCGGAGCCGGCGCGGGAGATCGCCGCCGGTTACGCCGTTTCCGGGGCCGCCCTCGATCTGGGCGCGCTGCTCTGGGACGGCACCTGTCTGCCGGACGCGCAGATCCGCATCCCGCTGGCGATGCTCAATCGGCACGGACTCGTCGCGGGCGCCACCGGAACCGGGAAGACCAAGACCCTCCAGCTGATCGCCGAGCAGCTCTCGGCGGGCGGTGTCCCCGTCTTCCTCGCCGACATCAAGGGCGATGTCTCGGGCATCGCCGCCCCCGGCACACCGGGCGACCGGGTCACCGAACGGGCCGTGCAGGTGGGGCAGGAGTGGCAGGCCGAGGGCTTCCCGTGCGAGTTCTACGCGCTCGGCGGCATCGGCCCCGGCATCCCGCTGCGCGCGACGGTCACCAGCTTCGGCCCCGTACTCCTGTCAAAGGTGCTGGAGCTCAACCAGACGCAGGAGCAGTCGCTCGGCCTGATCTTCCATTACGCCGACTCCAAGGGCCTGGAGTTGGTGGACCTCAAGGATCTGCGGGCCGTGGTCGCGTTCCTCGTCTCGGACACCGGAAAGGCCGAACTCAAAGGGATCGGCGGTCTCTCCACGGCCACCGCGGGGGTGATCCTGCGGTCGATCACCGCCTTCGAGCAGCAGGGCGCGGGCGACTTCTTCGGTGAACCGGAGTTCGACACGGCCGAGCTGCTGCGGCAGGCGCCGGACGGGCGCGGGCTCGTCTCCGTACTGGAACTGGCGGCGGTGCAGGACAAGCCCCAGCTCTTCTCCACCTTCCTGATGTGGCTGCTCGCCGACCTCTTCCACGATCTGCCGGAGGTCGGCGACCTCGACCGGCCGAAGCTCGTCTTCTTCTTCGACGAGGCGCATCTGCTCTTCGACGGGGCCTCGAAGGCGTTCCTGGAATCGATCACCCGGACCGTGCGGCTGATCCGTTCCAAGGGCGTCGGCATCTTCTTCGTCACGCAGACGCCCCGCGATGTGCCGGCGGAGGTGCTGGCCCAGCTCGGGAACCGGGTTCAGCACGCGCTGCGCGCTTTTACCCCGGACGATGCGAAGGCGTTGCGGTCGACGGTGAAGACATTCCCCAATTCGCCGTACGACCTGGAGGAGCTGTTGACGCGGCTGGGCATCGGCGAGGCCGTGATCACGGTGCTGAGCGAGAACGGTGCGCCTACGCCGGTCGCCGCGACCCGGCTGCGGGCGCCGCGGTCGCTGATGGGGCCGTATCCGGCGGCGGAGCTCGACGCGGCCGTGAAGGGATCCTCGCTGTACGGGAGTTATGCGCAGGCGGTGGACCGGGAGTCGGCGTACGAGAAGCTGAGCGCCGGTCAGGAGGCGGAGCGGCGGGCCACCGAGGCGGAGGCCGCGGAGGCTGCGGACCGGGCAGCGGTGGAGGAGGCGGTTCGCGGGGAGCGGGGGCGGGGGCGCGGGCGTGGCGGTGGGGGCGGGGGCGGGAAGGCGGCCGAGGAGGATGCCTCGCTGGTCGAGCAGGTGGTGGGGAGCGGGATGTTCCGGTCACTGGCCCGGTCCGTCGGTACGCAGCTGGGCCGGGAGATCTCGCGTTCGCTCTTCGGTACGGCCCGCCGCAGGCGATAGGAGGTGGGGCGGCCCGCGTGGTCCGGTCCCGGTGTTTCGGGCGGCCCGCGTGGTCCGGTCCCGGTGGGCCCGGCGTTTCGGGGGCTACTTTTCGGTGGCGCGTTTGGCCGCCTTGGCCGCCTGCTTCGCGTGCTGCTTGTACGCGCGGACCTCGGCGAGCGATTCCGGGCCCGTGATGTCGGCGACCGACCGGTGCGAGCCGGCCTCGCCGTACGGGCCCGCCGCCTCTCGCCAGCCCTTCGGCCGGACCCCGAACTGCTTGCCCAGCAGGGCCAGGAAGATCTGGGCCTTCTGGGTGCCGAACCCGGGCAGTGCGTTCAGCCGTTCACGCAGCTCGGCCCCGTCCGATACGTCGGTCCACACAGCGCTCGCGTCGCCGTCGTACTCCGCGACCAGGTACTGGCACAGCTGCTGGACCCGCTTGGCCATGGATCCGGGATAGCGGTGCAGGGCGGGCTTCGTGGTGAAGAGTCCGGCGAACGCCTCGGGGTCGTAGGAGGCGATCTCATGGGCGTCCAGATCGTCCCCGCCCATCCGCTGCGCCAGTGAGTACGGGCCGGAGAAGGCCCATTCCATCGGCACCTGCTGGTCCAGCAGCATGCCCACCAGCGCGGCGAGCGGGCTGCGCGCGAGGAGCTCGTCCGCCTCCGGCTCCTGGGCGATCCGCAGGGTGATGTGCTGGTCCTTGCCGCTCTTGGCCACGTTGCTCTCGGTCATGCCTTCGATCATCCCGACGGCGGTGCGGCCCGGCCACCGCACTGCCCGCCGGTGCAGCCGTTTGCCGTACGGACGGGGCGGGTGCCCGAAGGGGCAGCGGCGGGTGCCCCCGGCCGGCGGGGTCCGGGCTGGACGGGGCAGTGCGGCGTCGTGAAGGTGGAGTGGTGAGGCCATCACGACGCGCCTCGACCGGGGCGCGGTCAGGGGAGATGACGATGCACGCACCGGAATGGGACCAGGAACACGACCACGACCACGAGCGGGACCACGGTCACGGGCACGGGCATGAGCACGACGAGCCGGTGCACGCGGCGCGGGCGTCCGAGGGCCGGGAGCCGGCGGACACCCCGCACCTCTACCGTGCGGCGGCCGCCGGGCGGCCCGATGTGGTCGGGGCCGGGGGCATGGGTGTGCTCCAACGGGCGGTCGGCAACAGCGCCGTGGGGTCGATGCTCCAGCGCAAGGAGGAGGAAGAGCGCTCCCCCGTGCACGACGTGGTCTCGTCGGGCGGCGGGCAGCCGCTGGACACCGACACCCGCGCCGATCTGGAGGGGCGGATGGGGGCGGACTTCTCCGACGTACGCATCCACACGGACTCCGCCGCCCACGAGTCCGCGAAGGGCGTGGGCGCCCACGCGTACACCGTCGGCAACAACGTGGTCTTCCAGCGGGACGCCTACGACCCGTCCTCGCCGCAGGGCCGCACCACGCTGGCCCATGAGCTGACGCATGTGATCCAGCAGCGCAACGGTCCGGTGGAGGGCACGGAGGCGGCGGGCGGGATCCGGGTGAGCGACCCGTCCGACCGGTTCGAGCGGGAGGCCGTCGCGAACGCCGACCGGGTGTTGTCGGACCCGGCTCCGACATCCGTCCCGGGCCCGGACGCGGTTTCGGCTCCGGCTCCGGCGTCGGGGACGGCCGCTGTCCAGCGGGCCGCGACGGAGGACGAGGACGAGCAACCGGCCGATGTGCAGGGCTCCTTCGTGCAGCGTGCGAAGGAAGGGGCCGAGGAGGAGGAAGAGACTCCGCCCGAGTGAGGAGCGGGGCGGGCTCTTGACGGAGCGGTGTGGTTTCACCGGACCCCGTCCACCAGGAGCCCCGCCCCGCCCCACCCGCCCCGTCAGTCCGCCGAGTCCGTCTTCATCGTGCCGCCCAGGAACAGCGACTCCGAACACCGCGACGGCGTCGGCGCGTTCACCGGTTTGCCGACCTTCCGGCAGTCCACGGTCAGCGTGACCTGGCCTCCGCCGAGCACCAGGATCGGCGTGACGAAGTGGTAGTCGGAGTCGCGGAAGTTCTCCAGTGCCAGCCGGAGCACGGGCGCGTCCCGCCCCGAGGAGACCACGAGCGTTCCCGCGTCGCCCTGCGGGTTCTGGACCACGATGTCGGTCAGCTGGAACGTGTGGCCGCCGGGCACCTGGAGGGCCGTCTCGGTGTTCGACCCGCCGCCCACCGAGTCCCTGACCTGCACCTGCGCACTGGTCGGGGCCGCGACCGAGGCGCCGGAGTCCGCGCCGGCGCTCGGTGAGGGGCTGGGCTTCGGCGAGCCCCCGTCCGCCCCGGAGGAGTCACCGCCGCCCGACGCTCCGGCCGAGGACCCCTTGTCGGGCGCCTTGCTCTTGTCGGCCGCGGCGGCGGACCGCACCGCGTCCGGGGTGATCGCCTCCCGGGCCGCCGACTTCACGGCCGGGCGCAGCAGCGCGTACCAGAGTCCCACCAGCGCGATCAGCAGCACGGCCGCGGTGATCAGCGCCCGGGGGAGCCAGCGCGGCAGGATCGGCTCCTGCTGGTACGAGCCGTCCACGACCACCGGTGCGACCGGGGCCTGGCCCTCGGCAACGTCCGGGGTGGCGACCAGCTGGAAGGGGTGTGTGACCGGGATGCCGCGCCACACGCGCTTGGCGGGACGGATGCGTACCTTCCCGAAATCCGCCCGTCCGGGCGCGATCAGCAGCGTGTCCTCGACGAACGAGACCCGTGCCCGCTCCGTGCCCGACCGGGCCCCCAGCCGCACGGTGACCGGGGCGTTTCCCCGGTTGTCGACGGCGAGCTGGTGTTTGCCGCGCCAGGCTCCGTGGGAGCTGCGCGGCACCAGTTCGGCGGTCGTCTCGGTGAAGGGGAGTACGGTCACCCGCCCTTCGGGCACCACCGTGTCGCCCTGCTCGCTGGTGGGCACCACCCGTATCCCGAAGGGCGTGTCCCCCGCGAGTACGGTCGAGTCCCGGGGCGGACGCAGTACGAGGGAGACCGTCTGGGAGTCGCCCGGATAAAGGGAGAGCGTCGCCGGCTCCACCGTCGACCAGGCGGCACAGGCACCGACCACCTCGAAGCGGTACTCCTCGACGGTGCTGCCGGAGTTGAGGATCCGCAGAGGGAGGGCTGTCTCCTCGCCCGGTGCGGCAGTGACGGACGAATCGTCGAGGCTTGCCGTGAGACTCATAGGCGGCACCGTAGGTTCGCCGTTGAACGCCGACATCGGCCGTGAAGGAACACTTCCGGGCAGATTCTGTGCCCGGATCGGCCTTTTTGTTTCCCTGTAGGGATACGCGGGCATCTTTTGACCGCCTCAGACGAGTGAGGCATACGAAAACAGCCGTGTTGGTTGTGTTCGCTGCGACGCCATCGGCTGTTGCCCAGGGGGAGCATTGCCATGGAGCGCATCACTGTTGCATTACGGGCCCAGGACCCGATCTCACAAGCGGGCGTGGCCAGTCAGTTACGTACCCGGCCCGAGGTCAGCGTGACGGAGTGGGGCGAGGCGGAAGCCTCTCCCCGGATCGTGGTCGTCGTCGTGGACGCGGTCGACGAGGCGGTGTTGACGATGCTGCGCCACATCCAGCGCACCAGCACCTCACGTACCGTCCTGGTCACCACGGACATCGACGAGCAGAAGCTGGTGAGTGCCGCGGAGTGCGGTGTCGCCGGTGTCGTCAGGCGCTCCGAGGCGACTCCGGAGCATCTGGTGCAGGTCATCGGGACGGTGGCGCGGGGCGAGGGTCATCTCCCGTCCGACCTGCTGGGACGGCTGCTGGAGGAGGTGGGCCGCCTCCAGGGGCAGGTGCTCGGCCCGCGCGGGCTGCACTTCACCGGTCTCGCGGCGCGCGAGGTGGATGTGCTGAGGCTGGTCGCGGAGGGGTACGACACCGCGGACATCGCGACGAAGCTGGCCTACTCCGAGCGCACCATAAAGAACGTGCTGCACTCGGTGATGACCAGGCTGCAGCTGCGGAACCGGTCGCACGCGGTGGCGTACGCGATGCGGCAGGGACTGATCTGATCCTTCCCGCGCCGGTGCTTACGCCGCCTGGGTAGGGCCCCGGCTGCACTTTCGGGCAGCGGGGGCTTCCCGAGGGTGTGACTCCCGCACCGCTGTGCGTCCGCCGCCGGTACAGGACCCTGACGTCCGGTGTGCCGATCGGCCGAGGGTGGGGGAGGACTTCCGTGCGCTGGTTCCAGCCGCTTCGGCGGGCGCTGCGGGTGCCGCGGGTGGCGAGGGTGCTGCGGGCTCGGCCGGACGGGCCCGGCCGGGCGGTCCGTTCCCGGTCGTCCGCCTCGCACCGCACCCTCACCGCGCTCCGGATCCCGGCCCTCGCCCTGCTTCTCGTGGTCAGCGGCGTCGCTCCCGGTTCCGCCGTCACGTCCGGGGCGCCGTCGGTGGCGGTGCCCGAACCCTGGGTCACTCCCGCCGAGTTCACCGACGCGGTCGACCCGGGCGGCTCCACGGGCGTGGCCAAGCAGGTGCGTACGCCGGCGATTCCACCGAGGCCGGACGTGATCCTGCTGGTGGACGGCACGGGCAGCATGGACGTCCCGATCGGGCGGGTGAAGGCGCGGATCCCCGAGATCACGAAGGCGATCCGCGACGAACAGGAGGATTCGCGCTTCGCCGTGGCCACCTTCGGGGACCAGCAGGTGGACCCCGACGCGGGCTTCAAGGTGCTGCAAGGGCTGACCGACAATCTGGACGACGTGCAGAAGGGCGTCAACCAGCTCAAGTCCGACATGGGTTCCTTCAGTATCGGCCCGCCGGAGGACTGGATCTACGCGCTGTGGAAGCTGGCCAACGGCGGTGACGGGAAAACCGTTTTCCGCCCCGACTCCAGCCCCGTCATCGTGCTGGTCGGTGACGCGTCCAGTCATGACCCCAGCAACGACCGGTCTTTCAGCGAAGCCGAGTTCGCCCTGCAGGACGCGGGGGTGCGGCTGATCGCGGTCGGTCTGACCAGCGACAGGGGCGACGGCCTCAACGGGAACGGCCGCACATCCCAGTACCCCAATGACAAGGAGCACGAACCGAACCAGGCCCTGCGGCTGGTGACCGCCACCAACGGCCGGATGATCGACGACATCGAGGGCAGCGACGTCGTGGACGCCATCATCGACGGATTCAGCAACCTTCCCACCAACGTGAGTTACCGCCTGGACAACTGCGATCCGCATCTGTCCGTCAGCCTCGACCCACCCACTCGGCAGCTCACCAGCGGGGACACGGCGCACTTCGCGGAGAACATCGACGTCTCCGCGGACGCACCCCAGGGCACCCGGCTGACCTGCACCGTCCAGTTCCTGATGGGCACCCAGGCCCCGGGCACGGAGACGATCGGGCCGGCCGCAGCCGCCGACCCGGACTTCCAGGAGCAGATCAGCATCGACGTGAACGACATCGACGCGCCCGTCGTCACCGTGGACGATCTGACCGTCCGGGCCAAGGACAAGAAGGGCGCGCGTGTGACGTACGCTGCCACCGCCCAGGACGCCACCGACGGCACGCTCCCGGTGACCTGCACCCCTGCCTCCGGTTCGCTCTTCGCGGTCGGCCGTACCACGGTGACCTGCTCGGCGACGGACTCGGCGGGCAACACCGGGACGGACACGGCGGAGATCGAGGTCCTGGAGGCCCCCGTCCCGCCCTCGGCGGATGTGGCGATGAAGGTCGACGTCAGCCCGGACCGCACGTACACCGGCCGCCCGGCCCGTGCCCGCTTCGTCGTCACCAATGCCGGTCCGGACCCGGCGACCGGCGTGGTCATCGGCTCCAGCTGGCCGAAGCCGTCCAAGGGCAAGGACCGCAGCCTGCCCGCCCTGACCCGTTGCACGGCGGCAAAACCGTGCACCATTCCGGCCGGCGGCCGCATCGAGGTGACCCAGACCGGTACGTACCGTGCGGCGGTCACCGGGGACGTACGGGCCACCGTGCGCGGCACGCTGCCGGACCGCCGGAGCGCCAACAACCAGGACACCGACCGGCTGCGCGTCCTGAAACCCTCGCTGACCGTCACCCCGCAGGTCGCCAAGCCGGGACAGCCGGTGCTGGCCCGCGGCAAGGACTATCCGCCGGGCGCGACCGTACGTTTCACGTGGAACATCGGGATCACCCCCGGCGGAGCGACGGCCACGGTGGGCCGTGACGGCACCTTCGAGGTGCAGGTGCTCGTCCTGCGCAAGGACAAGCTGGGGCCGCGCGAGCTGCGAGCGGACTCGCGCGACCTCGACCGGCTGAAGAAACCGGTCCTGGTGGTGCAGCGGAATCTCCAGCCACCGGACTTCGCGGGCCGCGCATGAGCACCGGTGACCACACGGGAGTGATCGGGTGATCCACGAGGTCGACGACGTACTGCGGGCACTGATCAGGGCGGAGGTACTCGAAGGCGGCCAGATCGCGGTGGTCTTCGACGCCCCGACCCGGGAATGGGCGGCGAAGGTCAACGCGCCCATGGTCAACCTGTATCTCTACGACATCCGCGAGGACATGCGCAGGCGCGAGCGGGGCCTGCACAACGACTACGACGAGCGGGGCACGATCATCGCGCGCCGACGCCCGCCCCGTTTCTTCAAGCTGTCGTACCTGATCACGGCGTGGACGAAGCGCCCGGAGGACGAGCACCGGCTGCTCTCGTCGCTGCTCGGCTGCCTGCTGCGTTACGAGGCGCTGCCCCCGGAACGGCTGGCGGGCACCCTGGCCGAGATCGGGGCGCCGGTACCGATGTCGATCGCGCTGCCGCCGCCGGAGGACCGTTCGTTCGCCGATGTGTGGAGCGCGCTGGGCGGCGAGTTGAAGCCCTCGCTCGATCTGGTGATCAGTGTGCCGGTGACGGCGTCGCCGAGCTATGTGGTCGGCCCGCCGGTGGGGGACGAGGGGCTTCAGGCCCGCTTCGGGGACGTACCCGAAGCGAGCGAGCCCGTGTCCGAGACGATGCCGGGCCGCGGCGGCCTCCCGGTGTACGGAGGCCGCCCGGGGCGGCCCGGCGGGAGCGCCACCACCCGTGCCCCCGACACGGAACGACGACGCGGTCTGTCCCTCCGCATCACGGAGACCCGGAAGGCCCGCACGGGTGCCGGGGAAGCCCGCGCAAGGACCACAGAGAGCGCGGAGGCCGAGGAGACCGCACAGACCGCGGAGGCTGCACAAATCGCACAGAGCGCGGAGGCCGCGGGGACCGCACAGATCGCAGAGACCGCAGAGACCGCAGAGACCGCAGAGACCGCAGAGACCCGTACGGAGGACAGCGCCGAATGACCGACGCGGGCGACCCGAACCTGCGCCACCTCCTCGCCCGCGCGGTAGCGGTGGAGCAGCGCATCCGACGGGCGGTCGAGGCCCGGCAGCTCACCGATCCGGACCCGGACGACGCCTTCCGCGGCCTCTACCTCACGGACGAGAACATCGCCCGGCTGCTGGACGAGAACGAGGCCCGCGCCTTCCCGTACCCCGTACCGGACTCCGTCGAGGCGCCGACGGAACACTCCCGACTCACGTCCCTGGCAGCCGAATTCGACCTCACCGCACTCGACACCGAGATCCTCCTCATCGCGCTCGTACCCGATCTCGACGACCGCTTCGAGGCGTTCTACGGCTACCTGAACGATGACGTCACCCGCCGCCGACCGTCCATCGGCCTGGCGCTGGGCCTGTGTGGGCTCTCCCCCGCCGACCAGGCGGCACGCGGCCGGCTGTCGGCCCGTGCCCCGCTCCGCGAGGGCCGCCTCCTCCTGGTCGAGGACCTGGACCGCCCGTTCCTGAGCCGGGCGCTGCGCGTCCCCGACCGGGTCACCGCGCACCTCCTGGGCGACGACACCCCCGACCCGCGACTGGCCGGTCTCCTCGCCCCCTGGCACGCCGTGGCGGGCGTCGGAGACCCGGTGCCGCTCGCCGGTGCCCTCGCCCACGGCGCCTCGCTCGCCTACCTCCGCGAGGACCAGGGCGGTGCGGGCACCGCCCTCGCCGCCTCCGCGCTGACCCGTGCGGGCCATCGGGTCCTGGGCCTGGACCTGGCGCGCCTCGCGGAGGATCCGTCCCCCGCCGAGGCGGTCCGCTCGCTGGTCCGCGAGGCCCGGCTGACCGGTGCGGGCGTGGTCTGCGCCCCGATCGACGCGGTCTGCCGCGAGCACCCGGAACTCCTCCGGCTGCTCACCGGCACCCCGGTCCCCACGATCCTGGTGGGCCGGGCCCCCTGGGACGCGGCATGGTCCGCCGCCCCGCCCCTCCTGATGCACGCCCCACGCGTCGAACCCTCCACCAGGGCGGCCCTCTGGACCGACGCGTACGACGCCCCGGTACCCGGGACCATCGACGTGGACCGGCTGCTCGCGCCGTTCCTCCTCACCCCGGAACAGATCACCCGCGCGGCCCGGGGCGCCGCCCAGACCAGCCACCTGGACGGCGGCACCCTCACCGCCGACCACGTCCGCCAGGGCGCCCGCGCCCAGAACGCGGCGGGCCTGGACCGCCTGGCCCGCCGCATCGAACCGACCGTCACCTGGAACGACCTGGTCCTCCCCCCGGACACCCACGCCCAGCTCCGCGAACTGACCGCCCGCGCACGCCACCGCGACCGGGTCCTGGGGGAGTGGGGCATGCGCCCGGGCGGGGGCCGGGGACGCGGCGTGTCCGCCCTCTTCGCGGGCGATTCCGGCACCGGCAAGACGATGTCGGCCGAGGTCATCGCCGCGGACCTGGGCCTGGACCTGTACACGGTCGATCTGGCGACGGTGATCGACAAATACGTGGGCGAGACGGAGAAGAACCTGGAGCGGATCTTCTCGGAGGCCGCGGGTGTGAACGGCGTCCTCCTCTTCGACGAGGCCGACGCGATCTTCGGCAAACGCTCGGACGTGAAGGACGCCCACGACCGCTACGCGAACGTCGAGAGCGCGTACCTCCTCCAGCGCATGGAGTCCTTCGACGGCCTGGCCATCCTCGCCACCAACCTCCGGGCCAACCTGGACGACGCGTTCACCCGCCGCCTGGACCTGGTCATCGACTTCCCGGTCCCGGACCCCGAACAGCGCCTCGTCCTCTGGGAGCGCTGCCTGGGCCCCGTGCTCCCCCGGGGCAAGGACCTGGACCTCGCGTTCTGCGCGGAGAACTTCGAGCTGGCGGGCGGCAACATCCGCTCGATCGCGGTGACGTCCGCGTACCTGGCGGCGGACACGGACGAGCCGGTGACGATGCCGACGCTGATCCACGCGATCCAGCGCGAGTACCAGAAGCTGGGCCGGCTGACCCTGGCCTCGGAGTTCGGCCCGTACCTGAAACTCCTGGCGTGAGGAGCGGCGGCTAGCAGACGCCGACGCTCAGATTTTGATGATCCGTACCCGATCGCCGCACAGAACGCCCAGATCCTCAGGGTCCGAAGTGAGGATCACCGCAGGTTTCGGCATCAGCAGCACAGTCGCCCCCACCACGGCGTCGATGGCGTACCTGTGCCCATGAATGCGACGACCTTGGACATGCCCCCGCTGTCCACACGAGTGTTCCGGCCCGAGCCATCAGGCGGCGTTCTGCGCGTCATCGGCGTCGCCCCGCAGAAGCGCTCGGGCGGCATCGACCTCCGTACGACTCAGCACACCGTGCTCCGCCTCGTGCGCGTCGGTCAGCTCGGCGAGGCCGTCCCGCTCGATCTGACGCTGTACGGCAGCGTCCACGTAGGCGGAGAAACTCCGCTTTCCCACGCGTGCACGGACGGCTGCGATATTGCCCGAGTGCAGGCTGACGGAGATATTGGCGGTGGGGCCCTCGCCCACTCCGTAGGTGGTGTCGTCACTCATGCCATCGATCTGATACATGAACCAGTAGAAGGTTGTGTTTGCCGTAGCGGAACGGTGAGCACCAGGCACGCTCCCTTGCGCGGGCCCGTAGTTGGCGCGACTGTGGTCCGGGGCCGGTCGGTGATCGCCCGGTTCCTCTCCGTACGGCGACGGGAGTCAGCGTGACCGCACTGCCTGTTCTGCCCCACGAACTGCACGGCGACGGCCCGCACAAGGTGATCGCGGTGCACGGCTGGCTCGCCGACCGCTCCGCGTACGCCCCCGTGCTGCCGGATCTCGACCGCGATTCGTTCCAGTACGCGGTGGTGGACCTGCGGGGATACGGCGAGGCACGGGACGCGGCCGGCTCGTACACCACGGCCGAGGGGGCCGAGGACGTGCTCGCGCTGGCCGACCGGCTCGGCTGGGAGCGGTTCTCGCTGGTCGGGCACTCGATGGGCGGCTCCGTCATCCAGCGGACGCTGGCCGCCGCGCCGGACCGGGTGCGCAGGATCGTCGGGGTCTCACCCGTCCCAGCGTCCGGGCTTCCGCTCCCGCCCGAGCAGTGGGAACTCTTCGCCGAGGCGGCGCACACCCCGCAGAACCGGCGGATCATCCTCGACACCACCACCGGTGGCCGGCGCCCGGCGGGCTGGCTGGACCGCATGGTGCGCCGCTCGCTCGAATGCAGCGACGTCAAGGCGTTCCGGGCCTGGCTGGACTCCTGGGCGGGCGAGGACTTCCACGACCGGGTGGAGGGTTCGCCGGTGCCGGCCCTTGCGGTGGTGGGCGCACTCGACCCGGCGCTGTCCGCGGAGTTGCAGCGCGCCACCTGGATGCGCTGGTTCCCGCGCGCCGAACTGGTGGAGCTGCCGTCGTGCGGCCACTACGCGATGGACGAGGCCCCGCTCGACCTGATTCGCGTGATGGAGGACTTCCTGCGGGCGGACGCGGACGGATGAGTGACCCCGCCCCCGCCCCCGCCGAAACGCCCGTACCGGACGTCTTCGACCCCAGGCAGTACGGGCGGGGCATCCCCCACGACCACTACCGCCTCCTGCGCGACCACCACCCCGTGGCACGGCAGGAGGAGCCGGAGGTGCTCGGCTGGCCGGCGGGCCCCGGCTTCTGGGCGGTCACCCGGCACGAGGACGTGGTCCGGGTCCTGAAGGACTCCGCGACGTACTCCTCGTATCTGGGCGCCACCCAGATCCGCGACCCGGACCCCGCCGACCTCCCGTTCATCCGCCGGATGATGCTCAACCAGGACCCGCCGCACCACCGACGCCTGCGCGTACTCGTCAGCCGCGCCTTCACCCCGAAGCGCATCGACCGCTTCGAAACGGTCGTCCGCGAACGCGCCCGCTCCCTGCTCACCCGTGCGGTCACCGAGGCGCGGGCGGCCGACGGCATCTGCGACCTCGTCACCCGGGTCACCGACGACTACGCGCTCCTCAACCTCACCGACCTGCTCGGCGTGCCGGACACCGACCGTGCGCTCCTCCTCCACTGGACCCGGCGCGTCATCGGCTACCAGGACCCGGACGAGGCCGGAACCCCGGAGCCGGGCCCGGACGGGCGACCGCTCAACCCCCGTTCCCCGTCCGCCCTCCGCGACATGTTCGACTACGCGCACGCCCTGGCCGCCCACAAGCGCCGGCACCCCGCCGACGACGTGATGACGTCCCTGGCCACGGATCCCGAACTGACCGCCCCCGAACTGGAGATGTTCTTCTTCCTCCTGGTGGTGGCCGGCAACGACACCGTACGCAGCGCGGCCCCCGGTGGCCTGCACCTCCTGGCGGAGAACCCCGAGGCGTACCGCCGCCTGTGCAAGGGCGAGGTGGGTCTCACGACGGCTGTGGACGAGCTCCTGCGCCGCCACCCCCCGGTCCTCACCTTCCGCCGCACGGCCCGCGAGGACACGGTGCTGGCCGGCACCCGTATCCGCACCGGCGACAAGGTGGTCGTCTTCCACGTCTCCGCCAACCACGACGAACGCGTCTTCCCCGCCCCGTACGCCCTGGACCTCTCCCGGTCCCCGAACCCCCACGTCTCTTTCGGCGACGGCCCGCATGTCTGCTTGGGCGCGCACTTCGCGCGGCTTCAGCTCCGGGTCCTGTACGAGGAGACGTGCCGGGCCCTGCCACCCGGCCGACTCCAACTCGCGGGCCCGCCGAGCCGGCTGGTGTCGAACTTCATCAACGGGGTGAAGTCGCTGCCGGTACGGGTGGCCGATGTCTGACGATCGGTCCGTCAGGCAGAGGTCGGATGCCCGGTGCGGTGACAACTACCGGCGCAATGCGGATGTTCGGCAGGAGCCTCGCCGGGCCTGACACGGATGACCTGCTCGCCGTGGCACAGCCGGTGACCCTGCGAAGGGCATCGATTCATGGGCTTTGCCGTGGCCGGCGGACAGCACGCGTGCGCTGATGGGCCTCGCGCTACAGGTTGATTTTCTAGTGGGCCTGAATGATTGTGTTGTCGGGAAGACGTAGCTCTGTGATATGGGACAGCATTTCCGTATAGGAATTGAATGCAGGAAATACCGAGGAATCGGGTGTCTGGTTGCTCTGGATGTCGTCCACGATGTCTTCACCGGTGAATTCGAAGACTCTTGTATCCCGATTGTCCGTGACATTGATGGCCAGTGTCGAAAGCCCGGTATCCGCCCACTGGGCCACTGGAAACATGCCGGCCTGGAGGAAAGACCTCCGCTCCTGATCGTTGGTGTAGCCCCAGTCGCTTGCGTACCAAATGGGGATCGGGTTGTCCGTGCGTGGTGTCCAATGGGTATAGTCGTCGACTTGGAACTCCGGAAATTCGCCGGCAAGTACCAGTGTGGTGATGATCGACTTCAGATCGGCGGGGAGTTCCACCCGGTTCTCCCTTTCTACGGAATCGAGGAACGCGGTGGTTCCTTTTGCGAACGTCAATGACGGGAATCTGCTCACGAACTGATTCAGCTGCCCCCGCTGTTCTTCGTTGAGTTCTGAATTTTCGATCCAACTCAAGGCGTCCTCGCTGGAACCGTGAGTGAGGTACATGACGTTCAAGCCCTTTCGGATTCACCCGGTGTGTTCGTTGAATTTGTCTATTATCTCTTGATATCGATTTTTCTGCGTATTCGCGTCGATTGGCCTACGTGTCCGGTCCAAGCAATCGGGATGTATGGGGAGTGACATGGGATCCCCATTCCATATCCACTTCTTGGCGACCGCGAGCGCTTTGGTGGCCGCGTCCTTGGCTCCCGTGCTCGACAGGAAGGCGTCACGCAGTTCGTCGTGAAAATCTTCCTCCCAGGTGCTCCTCTTTCCTTTGAGCTGTCCTCTGCTTGGCTGGGATTCAGCGAAATAGACGGCTCCGGCATGCCCGTTGGGAACAAAATGGTTGTCCACGGTCTCGGGTCTACCCATGGTCTCATTGAAAACGACACAGAATGTCTGGTTTCGCAGATCATTTTGCAGGGCCAGGAGTCCGGGGCCCTCTTCGGCCATGGTTGAAGCCTGCTTCGTGACTTCCAGGATGAAATCGCTTGGGATCCACTCGTGATGGTTGGGCATGACCTGTCGGAATTGGGTTTTTATCCATGCCCGCACTGCCAGCTTGTTGTCTATCTTCTTGTTCCATGCCTTCTCGAACAACTCCAGGTTCATTTTTCCTTTTATGCCGCCCTTGTCGACCTCGATGGTCTTCTGCCCGCCCTTGCTCGATATTTCTTTCAAGAATTTAACGACATCCCCGCTCTTTTCGACTGCCAGCATGACGATCGCCAGGTCCTGATCGAGGTTTGCCAGGGTTGCCAAGCGAATCCTGGGGTTGATCGAGCCCCAGATCGATGCTTCATTCCCCTTCTTCTCCAGCGACACCTTGCTGACGCCGGTCTGCCTGCCCAAGTCCTCCCCGAGGGCGGCTAGCGAGTCAGGCGTTTTGGATATAGAAATCTTGGGCAAAGTGAGAGTCTTGCTGCTCTTTTCGAACTTTGCGTCTCTGTGGTTTTGCAGTATGTTCTTCGTGGTGGTGCGTGCATCTCCGGCCCGGCTGAATATTGTTTGTTCCCCGCCGCTCTCCCCTATCTCCTGTGAGATTTTCTGTCCGGGGCCATCCAGGCTGGGGGTGCTGGATGTGATGAGAGATTTAGGGACTTGCGCCTCGGTGGGGTCACTCTTATTGTTTTCCTGATTTTTTGTGTTGTCCTTGTCTTTATTTTTCTTTGGAGTTGTTTCGTTCCCCTTGAGCTTCGCCCAGAGGGCTTTGCCTTTTTTGGCGATGAAGTTGACGATTTTGTCGATGGCGCGGTTTACGGGTCTGGCGACGGCGTGGAAGACGGAATTGACT
>NZ_JBHXTM010000061.1:0-43190 GCF_042677325.1 Streptomyces sp. NPDC127117 | reverse complement strand
GGGTGTTGTTGATGTGTTGGGGGTTTTTTTTTGTGCTTGTTTTTTTGTTGGGTTTGCGGGGTGGGGGGGCGGGCCCCCGGGGGGGCCCCGGGGCCACACCGGTGGGGCCATTCGGCGCTGACCGTGGCGACGTGCGACGATGTGCGGCATGTCGCAGCAGCCCCCCGATCGGAGTACCGCCTCACCTCCCGCGCGTCCCGACGCGTCCATGTCGCTGCTGACCACTGTGATGGACCACAGCCTGGACGACGGATACGCCGAGGCGTCGGCGCGTCGCAAGGCCGACGGAAGCGCGGGCCTGCCCCGTACGCTCAAGTCCAAGCTCGGTTTCGCCGCATGTCTGGTGCTGGCCGCTCTCGTCGTCACGCTCGGGGCCGCGGAGGCACGTGTCTCGGCGCCGGTCCTCGCCAAGGAGCGCCAGGAGCTGATCGATCGCATCGACGACGAGACCGCGGCGGCCGACAGCCTTGAGGCGCAGGTGGACAAGCTCCGGGGCGACGTGGGCAGGCGCCAGCGCAAGGCGCTGGAGAAACACGGTGGGGACCAGGGGGAGCGGGTGGCACTGCTCGCCGGGGCGACCCCGGTCGAGGGGCCCGGCGTGAAGCTCGTCATCGACGACGCCAAGGACACCGACCAGGGCGGGGGCGGGCCGAGGGAGAGCAGCGGGTTCTCCGATACCGGACGCGTCCGCGACCGGGACCTCCAGCGCGTCGTCAACGGGCTGTGGCAGTCCGGCGCCGAGGCGATCGCGATCAATGGGCAGCGTCTTACGGCCCTGTCGGCGATCCGCGCGGCGGGCGACGCCATACTGGTCGACAACAGGCCGCTCGTCCCGCCGTACACGGTGTTGGCGGTGGGGAACGGGAAACAACTCGGCACCGCGTTCCAGGACAGTGCCGACGGCCAGTATCTTCAGGCGCTCAAGGACACCTTCGACATCCGGACGAGCTTGTCCGTGCAGCAGAAGCTGAGTCTTCCGGTCGCGCCGAGCCTGATCGTACGTACAGCAGAGCCTTATAAGGCCGCAGACACCGGCAGTGGTGCGGCAGACACAGGGAAGGGCACATCGTGATCGCCGTACTGGGCCTCGTCGTGGGAGTCGTGGTCGGACTGTTGGTCCGGCCCGAGGTGCCGGCGGTGGTCGAGCCCTATCTCCCGATCGCCGTCGTGGCCGCTCTCGACGCAGTCTTCGGTGGACTGCGCGCCATGCTCGACGGAATCTTTGTCGACAAGGTGTTCGTCGTGTCGTTCCTTTCGAACGTCGTGGTGGCCGCGCTGATCGTGTTCCTGGGCGACAAGCTGGGCGTGGGGGCGCAGCTGTCCACCGGTGTGGTGGTCGTGCTCGGGATCCGGATCTTCTCCAACGCCGCGGCCATCCGCCGGCACGTCTTCCGGGCCTGACGCCGATGAGCAACGAAGAACTTCCCGACGGGACAGAGCACGCCGGAGAACGGGCGGCAGGCTCCACCACGGAGCTCACCGGCCGTCAGCGGCTGGTCGCCGGACTCTGGCCGCCACGGGTGACGCGGGCTCAGCTCATCGTCGCGGTACTGCTGTTCGTACTCGGTCTCGGACTGGCCATCCAGGTGCGGTCCAACAGCGACAACAGCGCGCTGCGGGGCGCCCGCCAGGAGGACCTGGTGCGGATCCTCGACGAGCTGGACGACCGGACCCAGCGGCTGGAGGACGAGAAGCAACGGCTGGACGCTCAGCGCACGGAGCTGGAGAACAGCTCGGACCAGGCTGAGGAGGCGCGTAAGCAGACGGTGGAGAAGGAACGGCAACTCGGCGTTCTCGCGGGCACCGTGGCCGCCCACGGGCCCGGGATCACGCTCACTGTCAATGACCCCGGTGACGGGGTGAAGGCGGACATGCTGCTCGACGCGCTCCAGGAGCTGCGGGCGGCGGGCGCCGAGGCGATCGAGGTCAACGGGGTGCGTGTGGTGGCCAATACGTACTTCTCCGGTGATGGCGGCAACGTCAGGGTTGACGGCCGTAAGATCACCGCGCCGTACGTCTTCGAGGTGATCGGCAAGCCCCAGGATCTGGAGCCGGCGCTGAACATCCCCGGCGGCGTGGTGCAGACGTTGGAGAAGGAGCAGGCCACCGTGCAGGTCCAGCAGGCCGACGACATCGTCGTTGACGCCTTGCGACCGGCGAAGCAGCCTGACTACGCTCGGTCGTCGTCCCCGTGATGCGGCGCCGCGGAAGGGGCGGAGGAGACGGGCGCAAGGTTGCGGGGGGTCGCCGCATCGTATTGGTGGTGCGTGGTGGAAACTGTCGAGTGGATACGGACGTTGTGAGGATGTCCGGGTCGGCAGGTGTGTTCATTCAGGGTTCGTCCTGCCCCACGGGCGGGTCTATTTCGGTCAAGGGGAAGCGCCCGTGAAGTTGTTTGGGAAGTTGTTCGGCAAGAGCGCTCGCGACGAGGCCGCCCGCCATCGCGCGCCGCGCCATGGCCAGGCAGAGGAGCAGGGCACGGAGCGCCCGCTCTTCCGTGATCAGGTGTCGGGTACGGGCAGTGACAATTCGGGAGCATCCGGCGCGTCGTCTGTTGACCCTGCCGGTCCCGGCCGCATAGGTTTCGGAGAATCGTCGACCTCAAGTTCGGGTGGAGAGTTCGCCCCCAGGCAGGAGGGTTCGTCCATGCCGGTCTGTACGAGGTGCGGGCATCGCAATGCCGAGGCCAGTCGTTTCTGCTCCAACTGCGGCGCGCCGCTGAGGGGCGGGATTCCCGAGCGTGCCTCGGAGACGACCTCGACCATCTCCATCTCCGGCCTTGAGGCATACGAGGCGGAGGCCACCGGGCAGACGGCGGTGCCGTCCCTCTCGCCCGAGGCCCAGGCGGCTGTCGATGCCCTTCCGCTCGGCTCGGCGCTCCTGGTGGTGCGTCGTGGTCCGAATTCGGGCAGTCGCTTCCTGCTGGACAGCGAGCTGACCACGGCCGGCCGTCACCCGCAGAGCGACATCTTCCTCGACGACGTGACGGTGTCGCGGCGGCACGTGGAGTTCCGCAGGAGCCCCGACGGCAGCTTCACGGTCGGGGACGTGGGCAGCCTGAACGGCACCTACGTCAACCGTGAGCGCATCGACTCCGTCGCCCTGTCCAACGGCGACGAAGTGCAGATCGGCAAGTACCGGCTGGTCTTCTACGCGAGCCAGCGCGGAATCTGACCCGTCAGGGAAGGTCCATGCTGAGAACACCGACGGGCGGTGCCGTGGCCGGCACCGCCCCCGCCGACGACCGCCCGATGAGCATCGGCACGGTGCTCCTGCGGCTGCGGGAGGAGTTCCCCGAGGTCACGATCTCCAAGATTCGCTTCCTGGAGGCCGAAGGGCTCGTCGAGCCGCAGCGGACCCCTTCCGGCTATCGCAAGTTCCGCGGCGCCGATGTGGAGCGGCTGGCGCAGGTGCTGCGTATGCAGCGGGATCACTACCTCCCGCTGAAGGTCATCCGTGAGCATCTGGATGCCCTCGCCCGCGGTGAACAGGCCGCCCTGCCTTCCGGGGGCGGCCCGAGGGACCTCACCGACGGCGTCTGGGACGCGGAGCCCGGACGGGCCACCGCGGCCCGGATCGGCCGCGCCGAGCTGCTGGCGGCCGCCGAGGTCACCGAGAGCGACCTCGATGAGTGGGAGTCGTACGGCCTGGTGGTTCCGACCGCCGAGGGCGGTTACGACGCCGAGATGGTCACCGTGGCCAAGCTTGTGGCGGATCTGGGCAGGTTCGGTCTGGAGCCGCGTCACCTGCGTGCCATGCGAGCGGCTGCGGATCGCGAGGTCGGGCTCATCGAGCAGGTGGTCGCACCCTTGCGGCGGCACCGGAATCCGCAGACCAGGGCCCATGCGGAGGCCACGACGAAAGAGCTCGCGGAGCTGTCGGTGAGGCTTCATTCGGCCCTTGTCCAGAGCGCCCTGCACGTCCGGCTCCACTGATCGCGCCGGTGCCCGACTACCCAAACCTGCCGGGCACGTCCTAGGGTTGCTGTGTGAACGAGCTCGACGTTGTGGGTGTCCGGGTGGAAATGCCCTCCAACCAACCGATCGTGCTCCTGCGTGAAGTGGGAGGCGACCGGTACCTCCCCATTTGGATCGGTCCTGGTGAGGCGACCGCGATCGCCTTCGCCCAGCAGGGCATGGCTCCGGCCAGGCCGCTGACCCATGATCTCTTCAAGGATGTGCTCGAGGCCGTCGGCCAGGAGCTCACCGAGGTCCGCATCACGGATCTGCGCGAAGGGGTCTTCTACGCGGAGCTGGTCTTCGCCAGCGGGGTCGAGGTGAGCGCGCGGCCGTCCGACGCCATAGCGCTCGCATTGCGCACCGGAACGCCGATCTACGGCAGTGACGGGGTGCTCGACGACGCCGGCATCGCCATCCCGGACGAGCAGGAGGATGAGGTGGAGAAATTCCGAGAGTTTCTCGATCAGATCTCCCCGGAGGATTTCGGCACCAACAGTCAATGACCGTTCTTCGGGGTCGCCGCCAGCGCATCCGGCAAGCCTTTCCCGCTCAGGAGACACGGGAAACCACCCTCAGGGTGATTATCACTCGGCGTGCCGAGTGTGGCGATCGTTGACGCACCCCGAGTGACTGCCTACCTTCGAGATGGCAGGTCAAGGACGGAGGTCGGCGTGAGAAGCAGCGGCGACGGTACGGCAGCGGGTGGGCCGTATCCGCAGCAGGGGAGTACAGCCGACCACACCATCATGCAACCGGTTCAACCGGCGGCGGTGGCGGGGGACGAAGTGGCATCGGCCAACGACATCGGCTACCGCGGGCCGACCGCCTGCGCGGCTGCCGGGATCACCTACCGGCAGCTCGACTACTGGGCGCGTACGGGCCTTGTGGAGCCGAGTGTGCGTCCGGCGTACGGCTCCGGGACACAGCGGCTCTACAGCTTCCGGGACGTCGTCCTGCTGAAGATCGTGAAGCGTTTCCTGGACACCGGTGTGGCGCTCCAGAACATCCGCACCACGGTCCAGCATCTGCGGGCCCGCGGCTTCCAGGACCTTGAGCGGATGACGCTGATGAGCGACGGGGCGACGGTCTACGAGTGCTCCTCGCCCGACGAGGTCGTCAGCCTGCTCCAGGGCGGCCAGGGGGTCTTCGGCATCGCGGTGGGTGTGGTGTGGCAGGACGTCGACGTGGCCCTCTCGCAGCTGCACGGCGAGCGCGTCGACACCGGCGAGACCCTCATCGGGAACAACCCCACCGATGAGCTGGCGCGGCGGCGCAATCGCGCCGGCTGACGCGGCCGACGGTTCGGGCGCGGCGATTGTCAGTGCCGTAGGGCAGCATCGATTGATGTGAGAGCCGCGCCCACCATCCTGCATCTGGACATGGATGCCTTCTACGCCTCTGCGGAGCAGGCGGCGAAGCCCAGCCTGCGCGGCAAGCCGGTGGTGGTGGGCGGGCTCGGCCCGCGCGGAGTGGTCGCCACCGCTTCGTACGAGGCGCGTCGCTTCGGGGTGCACTCCGCGATGCCCACGGCGCAGGCGCGGCGGCTGGCGCCCAACGCGGCCTATCTGGTGCCGCGCTTCCAGCTGTACAGGACCGTGAGCGACCAGGTGATGGAGCTGCTGGCACGGCTCTCCCCGCTGGTGGAGCCCCTCAGCCTGGACGAGGCCTTCGTGGATCTGGAGGCCGGGGGGACGGCCGATGACACGGCTTCGGCGCTGGAGATCGGTGAGCAGCTGCGTACGGCCATCAAGGTGGTCACCGGGCTCACCGGATCGGTCGGGCTCGCCGGTTCCAAGATGCTGGCCAAGATCGCCTCGGAGGAGGCGAAGCCGAACGGCCTGCTGCTCATAGAGCCGGGCACGGAGCGGGAGCTGCTGGCGCCCATGTCGGTGCGGATCCTCCCCGGTGTCGGGCCGGCGACGGCGGATCATCTGCGCCGTGCCGGAATGACGACGGTCGACGACCTGGTCGAGGCGGGTGAGGACGAGCTGGTACGGCTGCTGGGGAAGGCGCACGGCGGTTCGCTGCACCGGATGGCGTTCGGGTACGACGACCGGCCGGTGGTCGCGGAGCGGGACGCCAAGTCGGTGTCGGTCGAGGACACCTTCGACGCCGACCTCCATGACCGGGTGCGGATCAGGACGGAGGTCGAGCGGCTGGCCGACCGGTGCGTACAGCGGCTGCGGGGCGCGGGGCGGTCCGGGCGCACCGTTGTGCTGAAGGTGCGTCGGTACGACTTCTCGACGCTCACGAGGTCCGAGACGCTCCGTGGGCCCACGGACGACCCCGCGGTGGTCCGTGAGGCCTCCGCACGGCTCCTGGAGGCCGTGGACACCACCGGGGGCGTCCGGCTCCTCGGAGTGGGCGTGACGGGGCTTGCCGACTACACGCAGGAGGACCTCTTCGCCCAGGCCGCCGGTGAGCGCACCGCGGCCGAGGAAGCAGCCAGGGAATCAGCCGAGGAGCCGGCAGCGGGGACGGCAGCGGCTGGGGACGCGGCGGCCGAGCCGCCGGGCGATCCCCGGGCGGAGGTCCCGGAGACCGCCGAGCAGCGCGCGGCCCGCCGCTGGCCCGCCGGACACGACGTACACCATGAGGCATACGGCCACGGCTGGGTGCAGGGCAGCGGCGTCGGACGGGTGACCGTGCGGTTCGAGGAGCCCTGGTCACCGCCCGGCCGGGTGCGTACGTTCCGGATCGACGACCCGGAACTCCGGCCCGCCGACCCGCTGCCCCTGGTACGCGACCCGGTGGACTACTCGTCCTGGCCGGCCAGCCTGCCGAAGTCCCTGTCCGGGCCGGTCTCCTCGGGCGCGAAGTCCAGACCGTAGTGCCGGTAGAGCTGGAGCTCCTGCTCCGGCGAGAGATGGCGGCCGACACCGAAGTCCGGCGCGTCCTTGATCAGGGCACGGTCGAAGGGGATGCGGAGCGTGTCCTCCACGAATTCGCTGGGTTCCAGCGGGACGAACGCGTCCCGGCTGAAGAGTCCGGTACGTACGGCCGCCCACTCGGGCACACCGGTCGCGTCGTCGAGATACACCTCGTCCACGGTTCCGATCTTGGTGCCCTTGCGGTCGAACGCCTTGCGGCCGATCAGGCTGCGCGGATCGATGTCGGTCTGCACGGTCCCTCCCACTGGTCGCGGCTACTCCACAAGCACTACAAAAAGCCAGATCCGGGTGGTTGGCCACTCGAGAAATCAGCCACGAACCCCGCTGGTAGGCTGGTCATGGCTGCTGACCCCGTGCGGGAGAGTCCTCCGGAGCTGATCCGAAGGCGCCGAAGGAGCAAATCCTCCCCGGAATCTCTCAGGCCCCCGTACCGCACGGACGAGGTCACTCTGGAAAGCAGGACGGGTTTCGTGCGGCCGAGTGCCGGTGCGAGTCCCTTCCTCACCGACGGTGAAAGCCGGTACGCCGCAAGGTGCGCCGGTGAAGCTCTCAGGTTGAGATGACAGAGGGGGAGGCCGTTCGGGCACCCGCGCCGTGGTGCCCCTCGCAGGTCGTGACAGACCAGGAGGCCTCCACCATGACCCCCCGTCGCACTCCGCTCTCCCAGCTGGAGCAGGGCATTCCGTTCGAGCAGCGCCACATCGGACCCGATGCCGAGGCGCAGTCGAAGATGCTCGCCCAGGTCGGTTACGGCTCACTGGACGAACTCACCGCGGCCGCGGTGCCCGATGTCATCAAGAGCACGGAGGCGCTCGGGCTGCCGACCGCGCGCACCGAGGCCGAGGTCCTCGCCGAGCTCCGCGAGCTCGCGGACCGCAACCAGGTGCTGGCCCCGATGATCGGGCTCGGCTATTACGGCACCTTCACCCCGCCGGTGATCCTGCGCAACGTCATGGAGAACCCTGCCTGGTACACGGCCTACACGCCGTACCAGCCGGAGATCTCGCAGGGCCGGCTGGAGGCGCTGCTCAACTTCCAGACGATGGTCGCCGAGCTGACCGGGCTGCCGACCTCCGGCGCCTCGCTGCTCGACGAGGGCACCGCGGCCGCCGAGGCGATGGCGCTCTCCCGGCGCGTCGGCAAGGTGAAGGACGGGGTCTTCCTGGTCGACGCCGACGCCCTGCCGCAGACGATCGCGGTCATCGAGACCCGCGCCGAGCCGACCGGTGTCGAGGTGGTCGTCGCCGACCTGTCCGAGGGCATCCCGGCGGGGATCGCCGAGCGCGGTGTCTTCGGCGTGCTGGTGCAGTACCCGGGCGCCTCCGGAGCCGTCCGGGACATCAAGCCCGTCATCGAGCGGGCCCACGAGCTGGGTGCGATCGTCACGGTCGCCGCCGACCTGCTCGCCCTGACCCTGCTCACCTCGCCCGGTGACCTGGGCGCGGACATCGCGGTCGGCACCACGCAGCGCTTCGGCGTGCCGATGGGCTTCGGCGGACCGCACGCCGGGTTCATGGCCGTACGCGAGAAGTTCGCCCGCAGCCTTCCCGGCCGCCTCGTCGGTGTCTCCGTCGACGCGGACGGCAACAAGGCCTACCGGCTGGCCCTGCAGACCCGCGAGCAGCACATCCGCCGCGAGAAGGCCACCAGCAACATCTGTACCGCCCAGGTGCTGCTCGCCGTCATGGCCGGAATGTACGCGGTGTACCACGGCCCGGACGGGCTGCGGACGATCGCCCGGCGCACCCACCGCTACGCGGCGATCCTGGCCGAGGGCCTGCGCGCCGCCGGGGTCGACGTCGTGACCGGCGCCTTCTTCGACACCGTCACCGTGCGCGTCCCGGGCAAGGCCGCCGAGACCGTCGCCGCCGCCCGCGAGCGCGGGGTCAACCTGCGGCTCGTCGACGCCGACCTGGTCTCCGTCGCCTGCGACGAGACCACCACCCGTACCCAGATCGCCGCCGTCTGGGCCGCCTTCGGTGCCGACGGAGACATAGAGGCGCTGGACGCCACCGTCGCCGACACGCTGCACGAGGGGCTGCTGCGCACTGACGAGATCCTGACCCACCCGGTCTTCCACCAGCACCGCTCCGAGACCGCGATGCTGCGCTACCTGCGCAAGCTCGCCGACCGCGACTACGCGCTGGACCGCGGCATGATCCCGCTCGGCTCCTGCACCATGAAGCTGAACGCGACCACGGAGATGGAGTCGATCACCTGGCCCGAGTTCGGCGCGCTGCACCCCTTCGCGCCGGCCGATCAGGCGCAGGGCTTCCTCACCCTCATCCGCGAGCTGGAGGAGCGCCTCGCCGAGGTCACCGGGTACGACGCGGTCTCCATCCAGCCGAACGCGGGCTCGCAGGGCGAATTCGCCGGTCTCCTGGCCGTACGCGCGTACCACCGGGCCAACGGTGACGAGCAGCGCACCGTCTGCCTCATCCCGTCCTCCGCGCACGGCACCAACGCGGCCAGCGCCGTCATGGCCGGCATGAAGGTCGTCGTGGTCAAGACCGCCGACGACGGCGAGGTGGACATCGAGGACCTCCGCGCCAAGATCGAGAAGCACCGCGACGAGCTCGCCGTGCTCATGATCACGTACCCGTCGACGCACGGAGTGTTCGAGGAGCACGTCGCCGACATCTGCGCCGAGGTGCACGACGCCGGCGGTCAGGTGTACGTCGACGGAGCCAACCTCAACGCGCTGGTGGGCCTCGCCAAGCCGGGCCGGTTCGGCGGCGACGTCTCGCACCTGAACCTGCACAAGACCTTCTGCATCCCGCACGGCGGCGGCGGCCCCGGCGTCGGCCCGGTCGGTGTGCGCGCGCACCTCGCGCCGTACCTGCCCAACCACCCGCTGCAGCCCGCAGCCGGCCCCGAGACCGGTGTCGGACCGATCTCGGCCGCTCCGTGGGGCTCGGCCGGCATTCTCCCGATCTCCTGGGCGTACGTACGTCTGATGGGTGGCGAGGGCCTCAAGCGCGCGACGCAGGTCGCCGTGCTCGCCGCCAACTACATCGCCAAGCGTCTGGAGCCGCACTACCCGATCCTGTACAACGGCCCGGCCGGTCTGGTCGCGCACGAGTGCATCGTGGACCTGCGGCCGATCTCCAAGGCCACCGGCGTCAGCGTCGACGACATCGCCAAGCGTCTGATCGACTACGGCTTCCACTCGCCGACCATGTCGTTCCCGGTCGCCGGGACGCTGATGATCGAGCCGACCGAGAGCGAGAACCTCGCTGAGCTCGACCGGTTCTGCGACACGATGATCGCCATTCGCGGCGAGGTCGAGAAGGTGGCCTCCGGCGAGTGGAGCGCGGACGACAACCCGCTGCACAACGCTCCGCACACCGCCGCGATGCTGGGCGGGGAGTGGAAGCACGAGTACAGCCGTGAGGTGGCGGTCTTCCCGGCCGGCGTCTCGGCCGCCGACAAGTACTGGCCGCCGGTGCGCCGGATCGACGGCGCCTTCGGTGACCGCAACCTCGTCTGCTCCTGCCCGCCGCTGGACGAGTACGTCGACTGAGCCATGAGTGCGGGGGAGTGACGCGGACATGCGTCGGGGCCGGTTCGGAGATTTCTCCGGGCCGGCCCCAGCTCGTACCGGCCGTGGTCAGGCGGCCTTCATCGCCCGGTCGGTTCTCACGGGCCGGTGCGGTGCGATGATCCGGCCGTCCGGGAGCAGCTCGCCGGTGTCCTCGAAGAGCAGGACCCCGTTGCACAGCAGGCTCCAGCCCTGTTCCGGGTGGTGGGCCGTCAGACGGGCGGCTTCCCGGTCGGCTGAGTCGGCGGTCGGGCATGGTGGCTGGTGCTGGCACATGGCTGGGTTCTTTCGCTGCGTTGTAGTGAATGTCCTGCGGCTGGATGAGGTGTTCATGGCCGCCCCCCGTATCGATCGGTCCGGTCCCAGTGTTGCCCCACGGGCGTCAATCCGCAGGGATTTCGCAGCAGCACTTGTCTTTACCCGGAGGACGCATCACCCGCGCGGACGGTTCACCGCAATTGCACTGTCACTTCGGGTGGTTCGGGGTGGCCGGACCGGGCTAGTCCGGACGGGCATCGAAGTGCGCCCCCCCCAGCACTGTGCCCCGCCACCAGGGACGGTGACGGGGCACGGCGTTCTCGTACGGAGTACAGCGATCTCGTACGGGGGTGTGGTTCTCAGGCCGGTGATCCGAGCAGGGGACCGGGGCCGGGGGTGATGCGCAGCGTCATCACACGGAGCAGATCGGCGACCCGGTGCGGACGATGCGCCGCGATGCCCGGTGGGGCGGGGGCCAGCGGAACCAGGAGATCGGCCGGGGCGAGCGCACCGCCGGCGGCGTCGGCCTCGGCGTCGGCGTGCAGCCACAGTGCGAGCATGTAGAGCTCCGGGATGGACAGCAGCCGTGGCTGATAGTGCGTGGTGACCGTCTCGGCCTGGCGCAGGGCGAGTTCGGTCGAGGCGATGTAGGGGCCCTCGAAGAAGTGCGAGAAGGCCCAGCCGTCCGGAGTGAGCATGGTGTCCGCCGCGGCGACGGGCTGCTCCGCGTTGCGGATCAGGAACCGCCACGCGGCGAGCCGGGTGGCGGGAGCGAGCCCGCCCGGCCCGATCCGGTCCAGTACATGGACGGGGAGCGGGAGTTCGGGGCTCAGCGGTCCCTCGGCGGATCGGAGAGCTGGGGTGCGGGCCTCGCGGACTGCGGTGGGTGAGCCGAGTGCCGCGAGAACGCTGCGGAGAGCGGGCGCGGGAGCCGGGGGAACATGCAGCGGCATAGTGGGTCGCCTCTCACTTCGGAGACACGGTGGTGCGTGGGCGGGTGCAGACGGCGCTGTCGGCATGCGGGGCCAGAGGAGGCCGGTGACTGGGCCGGTGCGTCAACTCTCTGCCTCGTCCGCGGAGTTTATACGACACGTGTTCACGCGGTGATTCCACTAGCCGTCGCAGCTATTGCCGACAAGGCGGTATCGAGACTTTATTATGCGGAGAATCTGCTGATTTTGCGTCAGCGGCGCAGCCGCCGCCTGGGATTTTTCCCCGGCCGCGGACGGCCGAAACGCGACGGTGTATTCACCATGTGCCCGGATGGGAAACCCGTGCTGCGTCATGCCCATGGAATGTGCCTCGGGCGGGCGCACTCAGATTACTGGGTCCGTGGCGTTCACGGGAGCGTTATGGATCACCCGGCCTGGGCATTATCGATCGTGACGCGAGCGGCCTGGGCCGCGGGCCGCGACTTGAGGGAGGGACGCTCCGATGGGGGAGAAGGTCGTGGCGGGCGCCTTTGACCTGTCCGATCGGCAGGGGTACCGGAGGAAGCTCCACCAGTGCCTGGAGGGGCTGGAGCGGCTGCTGGCGGAGCGGAGGTTCGACCGGCCGCGCAACCTCATGGGCGTGGAGATCGAGCTGAATCTCGCGGGCGCCGACGGCATGCCGAAGATGATGAATGGGGAGGTCCTCCCGCGCATCGCGAGCCGTGATTTCCAGATGGAACTCGGGATGTTCAATTTGGAAGTGAACATAGTTCCACACCGGCTGGACGGGCGAGTTTTCGACCAGTTGGCCGAAGAGCTCAGGACCGGGCTCGGATATGCCCACCGGAAGGCGGGCGAGGTGGCTGCCGGGATCATGATGATCGGTATTCTGCCCACCCTGCGCCGCGAGGACCTCGTCGCGGCGAACCTCTCGGACGCGGACCGCTACACCCTGCTCAACGATCAAATCGTGGCCGCCCGGGGCGAGGATTTCTCCCTCGATATCCAGGGCGTGGAGCGACTGGTGTCCACCTCCGCCTCGATCACTCCCGAGGCCGCCTGCACCTCGGTGCAGCTCCATCTTCAGGTGACACCGGCGCGGTTCGCCGCCGTGTGGAACGCGGCCCAGGCCGTCGCCGGGGTCCAGATCGCGCTGGGCGCCAACTCGCCGTTCCTGTTCGGCCGGGAGCTGTGGCGGGAGTCGCGGCCGCCGCTCTTCCAGCAGGCCACCGACACCCGCCCGCCCGAACTCCAGAACCAGGGAGTGCGGCCGAGGACCTGGTTCGGTGAGCGGTGGATCGGCTCGGCGTACGAGCTCTTCGAGGAGAACCTGCGCTACTTCCCGCCGCTGCTCCCGATCTGCGACGAGGAGGAGCCGCTGCGGGTTCTGGACGAGGGCGGTGTGCCGCGGCTGCAGGAACTGGTGCTCCACAACGGCACGGTCTACCGCTGGAACCGGCCCGTGTACGGGCTGGCCGACGGCGTACCCCATCTGCGGGTGGAGAACCGGGTCCTGCCCGCCGGACCCACGGTCACCGACCTGATCGCCAACGCGGCGCTGTACTACGGGCTCGTACGGGCGCTGGCGGAGGAGTCCCGTCCGGTGTGGACCCGGCTGCCGTTCGCCGCGGCGGCGGAGAACTTCGACACCGCGTGCCGACTGGGTATCGACGCGGAGCTGATCTGGCCACGCCCCGGCCGTGCGGGCGGGCTAACCCGGGTGCCCGCCGTCAAGCTCGTACGGGACGAGCTGCTGCCGCTGGCCGCGGCGGGACTCGATGCCTGGAACATCGAGCCCGCGGACCGCGACCGATACCTCGGGGTCATCGAGGAGCGCTGCAAGCGACGGGTGAACGGGGCGTCCTGGCAGGCCGACACCTACCACCGAGCACGCGAGGCCGGGCTCGACCGGCACGAGGCACTGGCCGCGACGACCCGGCGCTACGCCGAGCTGATGCACAGCGGGGAGCCGGTGCACAGCTGGCCGCTGGGAGCGCCTCCCAAGCCGTGAGGCCGGGGCGGGGGCGTCGCCCCGGGTCGGGGTTGGGCCAGGGGCCGAGTCGGGTTCGGGGTTGGGCCGGGGGCGTCGCCCCGGTTCGGGGTTCGGCCGGGGTCGGAGTCGGGTTCGGGGTTCGGCTCGGGACCCGGGCCCGGGCCCGGACCCGGGGGCGAGCCGTGTTCGGGCTTCGGACCGGCCGTGTCCGGGGGCTACTCCTGTACGGCGTGGCTGCTCTGGCCGGCCGTCATGATCGCCTGCAGGATCACCACCTGGATCTCGGCCGGGTCGATGACCTGGTAGCCACCGCCGCCGGTCACCTTCGCTATCTCGTTGACCTCCTCGCGGTCGGCCTCGGGACCGACCGCGATGGCGAGTATCGGCACCGGACGCTCCGGATCGGCGATCCGCTTCAGTTCCGCGATCAGGGCACTGCGGGAGATGGAGAGGCTGTCCTGGTTCGATCCGTCGGTGAGGATCACGACCGCGTTGAACTTGCCCTTCACATAGGTCGCCTGGGCGTCCTTGTAGGCGGCCAGCATGGTGTCGTAGAGACCGGTCGCGCCGCCCGGTACGGGCTTCAGAGCCGCGAAGGCCGCGGAGAGCTTCTCGCGGTGGGTGCCGCCGCCCTTCGCCGGATCGCCCAGCCGGGCGGCAGGCATCAGCTTGCGGTAGTCCTTGTCGCCGTCGAGCGTGGTGGCGAACTCCCAGAGCCCGATCTCGTCGTTCGGGGTGAACTGGTTGAGGGCCTGGATCAGGGACGCCTTGGTGACGTCCATCCGGGACTGATTGCGCCCCGGGACGATCGTGGCCATGGACCCCGAGGCGTCGACGACCGTGGTCAGCCGGGCGCTCTGCACCGTGATCGTCCACATGCCGAGGGTCTGCTGGAGCGCCTCGGCGGTCGGTGCGGCGGCGGCGGTGGCGTACGGCTGGGGCTTCTTGCCACCCGCCGCAGCGACCACCGACTCACCGGCCGTGCCGTCCACGTTCCTGAAGCCGTGCTTCTCCAGCGTGGCCTGCGAAGCGGGCTCGTCCAGCAGTGTCATGAACCGCAGTGCCGCGCGACTCTCGGGCGTGCTCATGCTGGTCTCGTCGACCAGTGTGTACGGGTAGTTGAGAAGCGGCGTGCCGTCCTCGGGATAGAACAGGTCGAGCTTTCCGTCGCCCGTCGACTCCGCGTTGTGGGCGAACGCGGCCTGTTCGGAGAGGAGCACTGCCTGGTTGTGCTCCGGGTTGCCCTGTTCGGCGCCCGAATCGCCCTGCGCCAGCGTCTCCAGCACCTGGGTGTCACCGTCCGACATGCGCTGCGCGAGCAGCTTGGCGGTCGCCGCGACCCTGGTGTCGCTGTCCCCGCCCTGCTTCTCGGAGGACGCGCCGATGCCGGCGAGCGCCAGCAGGCCGGTGGCGCTGCGCGCCGGGTCCGCCGAGCCGAGGCGCACCTTGTCCGACTCCATGGCCGCGGCCGTCAACTCCGCCCAGGAGTACTTCTTCTTCGGCCAGCCGAGGCTCTTGGCCGCGGACGGCACCATGGCCAGGGTCACGGGGGAGGACGCGATGGAGTCGCCCGGGGTGATCGGGACGCCGTCACCGGAGCCCTTGGCCCGGTCGAGCCAGAGGTCGGAATCGGGCAGCCAGACCTGGAAGTCCGGAGAACGGGTGCTGCTGGAGAGGGTTTCGGCGACCTTGTACGAGTCGCGGGAGACCACCTTCACGTACAGACAGCGACCGTCGGACCGCACCTCGTCCTTGCGCGCCTGGTCGGCGATGGCGCGAACGGCGGGGGCGATGTCCGGGGAGGTCATCACGGACAGACGTACGGCCGAGTCCTCGCAGCTCTTCGAGAACGACAGCAGGCCGCCCTGCACCGCTACGGCCGTTCCCGCCGCCACGGCGAGAACGAGCATGGTCGCGATCGCGACGGTACGCCGACGGCGCGGCGGCGATCCGTCCCCGCTTCCGTCTCCGGCGTAGTCGTCGGGCAAGCTGTGACGTCCCATGTCGGTGGTGCCCCTCCTTGAGGATGAACAAGGAAAAGGGGGACCACACCATCGGCAATGGTGGTTGTCCCCCGGCCTGTCGCGCATGATCTTCGTACCTGCATTCGAGACCCTAGCCGAGGGGGAGCAGGATGGGGCGTGAATGCACAACTCAAGGCAGGTGTACAGGTGGAGGCGGGGCTTATGGCTGATTCTTACCCCCAAGAGGCATTGTCGCGACGGATCCTGCGGTCCGAAACGGTCCTCGTGCTGGCTCTCTCGTTGGGTGCCAGCGGGGTGTCTGCCCTGATCAGTTTTGTCGGATCACTGACGAAACCAGGGGGATTGAAGGATCAGGCGGCGACGCTCAACAGCTCGTACGCCCCGGGGCGCCCATGGCTGGATCTCGCCTGGCAACTCTTCGGTATCACCACGGCCCTGGTGCCGGTCGCCCTGGTCGCGCATCTGCTGATCAGGGAAGGCACCGGCCTGCGGGCCATCGGCTTCGACCGCACCAGGCCGTGGCCGGACCTCGGCCGGGGCACATTGGTCGCGGCGGGCATCGGCAGCGCCGGCCTGGCCTTCTACCTGGTGGCGAGGGCCGCCGGATTCAATCTGACCGTGGTCCCGGAGTCACTGCCCGATGTGTGGTGGAAATACCCGGTGCTGATCCTGTCCGCGATCCAGAACTCCGTGGTGGAGGAAGTGATCGTTGTCGGTTATCTGCTGCGCAGACTGGGGCAGTTGGGGTGGACGCCGCTGGCGGCGCTCGCCGCCAGTTGGGTGCTGCGCGGCTCGTACCACCTGTACCAGGGGATCGGCGGATTCATCGGGAACATGGTGATGGGCGTCGTCTTTGTACTGCTGTACCGGCGTTGGGGACGGGTCGGGCCGCTGGTCGCGGCGCACGCGCTGCTGGATATCGGGGCGTTCGTCGGGTATGCGCTGCTGGCGGGGAAGGTGGACTGGCTGCCCACGCCGTGAGGGCCCCGGGCGCGGGGCAGGGGAGAGGGAGGGGAATATGGGGAGTGTTGGAGTGCTTCGTCCGCATGCCTCCCCCTCGCATCCTTGTCCGAGACGTCAGAGCGACGTGAGCAGTTCGCCGTCGATGACCGTCACGGCGTCGCCGGTCAGCAGCGTACGGTCGCCGCGCAGCGAGGTCCGTACCAGGCCGGAACGGGCGGAGGCCTGCAGTCCGGTCAGTTCGTCACGGCCGAGGCGGGCCGACCAGAAGGGCGCCAGCGCGGTGTGGGCGCTTCCGGTCACCGGGTCCTCGTCGATCCCGACGCGCGGGAAGAAGCCGCGCGAGACGAAGTCGTAGCCGCCGGCCGGGTCCTCCGCGGCCGCCGTGACGATGACGCCCCGCCGGGAGACGTCGGCCAGCCTGGCGATATCGGGGGTCAGCCCCCGTACGGTCGCCTCGTCGGACAGTTCGACGAGCAGATCGCCGATGTGCGGGCCGGTGTCCTGGACGGAGAGCGGCTCCGCGCCCAGCGCGGCGGCCAGCCCGGCCGGGGTGGCCTCGGGCGTCAGCGGGGACGTGGGGAAGTCGAGGGTGATCGCGCCGTCCGGGCGGGCGGTCGCGGTGAGGATCCCGCACCGGGCCGCGAAGCGCACGGTGCCGGTCGCCGTCCCGGTGGTGTGCAGGACGTGTGCGGTGGCGAGGGTGGCATGCCCGCACATGTCGACCTCGGTGGTCGGGGTGAACCAGCGAAGCGCCCAGTCGGCCTCGCCGCCCGGGGGCAGCGGGTGGGCGAAGGCGGTCTCGGAGAGGTTCACTTCCATGGCGATCCGCTGGAGGCGATCGTCGTCCGCGAAGGTGCCGGAATCCAGGATCAGGACTCCCGCCGGGTTGCCGGTGAAGGGGCGGTCGGTGAACGTGTCGACGATTCGAATCCTCATGACGCGACCATATGCAGGGCGCGGAGCCGTACGCCAAGGCCAATTCCGTGTCGTTGGACCTCTGCGCCGCTGGCCGGAACACCGGTCCGGAGTCGCGCGTCCCCGTCGACGTCCCGGACGATATCGGCGTACCCCGCATACGAGTCCGTGCGCGGTTCGGGGATGGCCGGCGGGTGCTGGTGAGGTGGTACGCGGGCGACCGCGCCGAGGTGCTTGCCCGAGCTCGCGGCACCTCACTACCGTGCCGATGTGGATCTCTTCTCACGCTCCTGGACGGCGTTGCGCGCGGCGGTCGCCGAACTGCCGGAGGAGGACTTCGCGCGACCGTCCGGCTGCGCCGGCTGGTTGGTGCGGGACCTGGTGTGTCATCTGGTCATCGATGCCCAGGACGTCCTGATCACCCTCGTGACGCCCGCCGAGGCGGAAGCGACCCGCGACGCACTGACCTACTGGAACGTCTCGGCAACGCCGCCGACCGGCGACGACCCGCTGGATGCGCTGATCGTCCGGCTGGCCGCCGCGTACGAGGAGCCCCGCCTGCTCAAGTTCCACCTCGACGACGTCGGCGCCGCCGCAGGCCGCGCTGCCGTACTCGCCGATCCGGGGCTCCGGGTCGGCACCCGTGATGTGATCCTCACCGCGGGCGACTACCTCGGCGCGTACGTCCTGGAGTGGACGCTGCACCACCTCGACCTCGTCGCCCACGTTCCGGGCGCGGCCGGACCGCCCGCGGAGGGGCTCGCCCGGTCGCGCGAGATGCTGGAGGGGATCGCCGGGGCGGAGTTCCCCGCGTCGTTCTCCGACACGGACGCGTTGCTGGTCGGGACGGGACGGCGTTCCCCGACCGACTCGGAGAACGCGGAACTGGGCGAGCGGACCGCGAAGTTCCCGCTCTTCCTCGGCTGATGGGCTCGACGGCCGAATCACATGTCCCCGGCCGGACCGAAACCTCCGGGCCTTGAACGCTCCGGCCGCCGCAGGGCGGCCGAGGGGCAGGTCGAGCGGTACGTCGATGGCATGGCGGCCCCTGGACCGGATCCGGGAAGCCCCCTGTCTCCAATGCGCTACCCGGCGGTGATCTGCGGGCCCGTCCGCAGCATGGGGGAGCGGCATGGGCACCGTACCGGGATTCGCTCCCGTCACCGAGCACGAGAAAACCCGAGCCGCGCTGCGTGCTGTGGTCCCGCGACTGGTTCGGCTGCTGCGCGGCGTACCCGATCCGAATGCGTCCCGCGGTGTGCCGCTGTGGACGGTGGGCGATGTCGGCGCGCATCTCGCGGCCGTGTATCTCGCGTACTGCTCCGTCGTCACCGCAGAGGAGTCGGTGGAGCATTCCGTGGAGTGGGATTCGGTCCTGCCGCAGAGGGACGCGACGTTCACCGAACGGATCGCGGCCATGAACGCCAAGTCCATCGAACTCCTCGGCGGCGACGTACACATCCGTGCCGGTGACGTCATCGCCGAGCGCGGCGAGATGTTCCTGCGGGCCACCGAGGGCCTCGACCCGGACACCCCCGTCCCCGCGCCCTGGTACGGGCAGGGGCGACGATCACGTTGGCGACGGTGACCGGTCCGATGCTCAGCGAGAGCCTGGTGCACGGCCTGGACATCGCGCGTGGCACCGAGCATTTGTGGCCGACAGGCCCGGACGAGGCGCGCCCGGTGCTCGGACAGTCGATGCCGACCATGATGGCGCCGGCTCCGGACACGGCCGAGGCGCAAGGCGTCAGCATCGCGTTCGACCTGAGGATCAAGGGCGGTCCGCGGCCGGCGGCCGTCGTCGAGGACGGGACGATGACGGTGACCCGCGATGCCCCGCCGCGCGCGTACGACTGCACGATCACGGCGGCGCCGACCACGTTCCTGCTGGTCTCGTTCCGGCGCACGCGATCTGGAAGGCGATCGCACGCGGCCACCCGCGGGTCGGCGGCCGTCGGCCGTGGCTCGCCATGCGGCTCGGCGGACTCGTCGCCAGTCCCTGACTTGATCGCCGGCCCCCGACCCGAGGATGAGTCCGCTCCGTGGGACTTCGTCGGCAAGATCGTCATGCCGTTGAGTACGGGTGCCGGCTCGGCCCGTGCGGTGGGCCGCGCCTGGATGATTCGGCGGACGGCCGGTGTGCCGCGGAACCCTGTCGCAGAACGGCGGATCTCCGCGGCAGCCATCTGCCCCGTCGACAGCCCATGAGGCGCGCTCGGCCACGCGTCGGACGTGACGTTCGCGGGCCGCGATGCCGGCTGCGCTCTCCGGATCGTCGGTGCCGTACCCCCATGCCTCCAGCGCGCCCAGGACGCGGTTCCGGATGTGGCGGTCAGTGCTGGTGGCCAGTAGACGGCGGGCGTGGCCGAGCAGTTGCCCGCGGTGCCGGGGGAGGGCGGGGTGCTCCGAGAGGGTTATGGCGGCGACCAGGGCCGCGTTGCGTACGCCCTCGTTGTCGTGGCCGAGGAGAGCGGCGGACGGCGGAGAACATCGCCGGGCGTAGGTCCCGGAACGCGCGCATCTCCCCGTACTCCTGGAGAAAGTCCGCGCCGCAATGGCGTTCTCCCATGGCGACGCACTCGTCGTCGGCGTCGTAGGCGGTGCTGCCGAGCCAGTCGAGCAGCTTCACGAGAGTCGGGTGACTCGGTGGCACGGTGGTGGCGTCGTGGCCGAAGTTGCCCGCGGAGATGGCCGGGTGGCCGAGGACGGAGGCGACGTAGAGCGCTACGGGGACGGTGGCTTCGTAGATGGTGTTCTGGTGGGTCACTTCCCTCAGCGCGTCCGAGGCGGCGGCTTCCCTGACGGCCGGGTCGGGGGCGAGGAGCCGCTCCAGGGCCGCCGGCAGGGACTCGCCCGTACCGCGCACGGTGGCGAGCGACGCCCAATCCGTTCCGTCCAGGACCATTTGATGGTGGGGCAGTCCGTCGGGGCGAGGATCGTCTGTCTGCCCGGGGCTTTCGGGCACAGGCGGAGGCCACAGCGGCGTCGAACGGGCATTGGGCGTGGTGTCATCCGTGGAGCAGGACGCGCTTTCGCGGGAGATCGAACCGGCCGCGGTCGAATATCTGACGCTTGATCATCTCCATGCGATTCGTGTGCCGGGCAGGCCGGAGAAAAGGGCGCCGGTGCCCTCTTCCGGGCGGCTAGTGCTCTGACCACGCAGGTTCGCCGGGTTGGGCGTCCGAGCGGTTGGATGAGCGGTGACGTCCGATCCGACCGCTGGAGGCGCGGTTGCCGAGCCCGTCCGTGTGCGCAGACTGACCGACCAGGAGGGGCAGAAGCTGCAGCAGATCGTGCGCCGGGGCAGCACCAATTCGGTGCGTTACCGGCACGCGATGATGTTGCTGGCCTCGGCTGGCGGGAACCGGGTGCCGGTGATCGCGAAGTTGGTGCAGGCCGACGAGGACACGGTCCGGGACGTGATCCACCGGTTCAACGAGATCGGTCTGGCCTGCTTGGACCCTCGGTGGGCGGGAGGCCGTCCCCGCCTGCTCAGTCCTGGCGACGAGGTCTTCGTCGTCCAGACGGCCACCACCCGACCGACCAAGCTCGGGCAGCCCTTCCCCCGCTGGTCCATCCGCAAACTCGCCGCCTACCTGCGCCGGGTACACGGCCGCGTGATCCGGATCGGCCGCGAGGCGTTACGATGCCTGCTCACCTGCCGCGGCGTCACCTTCCAGCGCACCAGGACCTGGAAGGAATCCCCCGATCCCGAGCGCGAGGCCAAGCTTGACCGGATCGAGCACGTGCTGGAGTACTTCCCGGACCGGGTGTTTGCGTTCGACGAGTTCGGCCCGCTCGGCATCCGCCCCGCCGCCGGAGCCGGCTGGGCCCGCGCCCGCCATCCCGAACGTCATCCCGCGACCTACCACCGCACCCACGGCGTCCGGTACTTCCACGGCTGCTACTCCGTCGGTGACGACACCCTGTGGGGCGTCAACCGCAGAAAGAAGGGTGCCGCGAACACCCTGGCCGCCCTGAAGTCGATCCGCGCGGCCCGCCCGGACGGCGCCCCGATCTACGTCATCCTGGACAACCTCTCCGCTCACAAGGGCGAGACCATCCGGCGCTGGGCGAAGAAGAACCGGGTCGAGCTGTGCTTCACCCCGACCTACGCCTCCTGGGCCAACCCGATCGAGGCCCACTTCGGACCATTGCGGCAGATCACCATCGCCAACTCCCACCACCGCAACCACACCGTCCAGACTCGCATCCTGCACGCCTACCTGCGGTGGCGCAACGCGAACACCCGCCACCCCGACGTCCTGGCCGCCCAACGACGCGAACGCGCTCGCGTCCGCAGCGAGAAAGGCATCCGCTGGGGTGGACGTCCCGCCGTCGTGTGACTGATCAGTCCGGCAAGGTCGGGTCGGTCAGTTGCACGGGCCAATCTCTTTCTGACCGTAGAGGGCAGCGGCCTCTCCCGTGATCAAGGCCCAGTAGCGGTCCCCGAACGACCAGTGCCACCACTCCGTGGGGTAGTTCACCAGCCCCACAGCCGTGAGCGCAGTGCCCAGCAGCTTCCGGTTGGCGCGGGCCTCCTCGCTGATGTTGGCGGCATGGGTGTAGCAGGCGCCCTCGCTCTCTTCCGGGTCCGCGTTCATGCGCGTGCCCAGGTCCAGTTCGTGCCCGTTGGCGTCGGCCAGAGTGAGGTCGACAGCTGCGCCAGCGCTGTGCGGAGCGATGTCGGGTGGTGACACATACCGGCTCGCTGCCGAGTGGACCTGCTCGGTGGACCAATCGAGGTGGGCGGCTCGCAGCTGTTCGGCGTACTCCTCGAAGTACTCCCGCTGAAGAGAAGGAGGCCGGTACCCCTCAACGAACAGCAGCCGCAAGCCCTGCGGAAGCAATGTCTGGGCCTTGACCAGCCGTTCCAGCACGCCTTCCCGCAGGTACGCGAAGGCGTCTGCCGGGTCCTGCTCGCGCGTGTCGACCAACAGCGAATGGCCTCGGCGGACGTCCATAAGACGTTCACCGCACTCAGCAACAGGTATGGCAGCGATCTTCGGGTCCGACATCAACACGATCTCAGTCATGACGCGATCATCCCGCATGACTCACCCCGGCGAACCTCCCCGGTCACAGCACTAGAAGACGCCGGCGCGCATGTGCTGCGTGAGGTTTTCGAGGATGTCGCGCAGCCACGCGCTGCGGACGGCCGGTAGCCGGGCGAGAGTGTGCCGGAACGTTTCCGGGTCGGCCCGGAATGCGTGACGGGGGCGCGGTATGGGCGGGTCGTCACGGAGGACGTCCCCCGGCATGACTCCCGAGGCGGGGACGGGTGGGTACGGCTCGGGGAACGCCAGCCACAGCCACACCCCGAACGGCAGCGGCACCAGATGCACGGAGGCGGCCGGGCCGGCCGGATCGGCTGGGGCTGCCCAGGTTTCCCCCGTCTGCGGATGGATCGGTACGAGGAGGATGTCGGCGTCCGCGCCGACAGCAGGGCGCTCCGGTCCGGCCAGAACGGCGCGTCGTGCGTGCGGGCCCGCGGGGAGCAGGGCGTCGAGGGCGCGTTGGAAGACCTCTCCGGTCAGGCCGTTCGGGACGGTCACCGGTCGGCCTTCCGAGGCCACCAGCAGATGGGCGAGTGCCTGGCCGGCCGCCGCTTCCCACTGCGGGCTCCATGACCACCAGTGGTTCGGCCCCAGCCGCGCCCCCCACCGGGCGATCGGCTCGAACGGGGGCGTGCTGCTCCCCTCCGCCATCAGCTCCTCCCACGAGAGCGGTACGGCGTCGGCGTCGGCGCCGTCGACGGGGCAGCGACGCACGGCGTTCGGGGCGAGCCACACCGCTTGCCAGAGCGAGCAGTCGTCGATCCTGCTCGCAACGGGCAGGCCGCATGCCTCGCAGGCCATGTTGGGGCCGTCCGCCGCGTCGAGGCCGCAGCAGTATCCGCCGCTTCGCTCCAGGATCAGCAGGGTGCCCCGGATGTCTCCGGGTGCGATGACGATCGCGCCGGGCGCGCTGTCGGACAGGGCATGGACCGGCGCGTAGATGCCGCGGGCCGCCGCCTCGTCCGGTTCGATGTCCGCCCACCGCCGCCACGGCGGCCCCCACGGCTCCGGGTCCACGGCGAATGTGCCCGACTCCATGAGTACCGGGAGCTGAGTCCCGTTCCCGTACTTCTGATGGGCGTGGACGGGAAGGGCGACCTCGGACAACCGGGTGGTCAGCCTGGCGCCGCACCCCGCGCAAGCGAATACGAACAAATGTCCTCCGTTGGGAAACAGAGGCATCGTCGCAGCTCGGCGGCTACCGGCCAACGTATTTACTGCCTGCCGCTTTACTGTTTGTTGCGGGGCCGGGGCGCCGCCACGACGCGGAGTATCAGCTCCAGCGCGAACGGATGCCGGTTGTTGAAGCGGATCGCATCTGTCCGATCACCTTCTCGGAGTTGATCCGGTTCGCCCGGGACGGGATCGATAGAGTGCCGCAATGCTGCATACGACGATGCCGCTCCATCTTGAGACCGCCAGGCTGACGATGCGTCCGTGGACGATGTCCGATGCCGACGACCATCGCGCGCTCGCTGCCGAGCGAGGCGATGGAATGTTGTCGATCGAGGCCAACCGGCGAGTGATCGAGGCCCAGCTCTCCTCGCCGGCGAGGACGGGGCTCGCTCTGTTGGTCATCAACCGTCGTGATGTGGGTGACTTCATCGGGTATTGCGGACTCACCGTCGGGCGGGTTTCCGTCGAAGAGCCCGAGATCGCCTACGAGTTGTTTCGGCGAGTGCACGGGCAGGGCTATGCGACCGAGGCGGCCTCCGCCGTGATCGACGCCGCGATCGCGACCGGTCGGCAGCGGCTCTGGGCGACCGTGCGTTCCTGGAATGCGCCGTCGTTCCGCGTACTCGAAAAGCTGGGTTTCGAGCGTGATCACGTCTCAACGGATGACCGTGGCGAACTGGTCTGGCTCACGCGCTCCTTGGAGTGAGTACGCGCTGCCGATGGCGGTGGAGGAGAAGACCGTTGTCCGGATCGGGACTCTGTGGCGTTCGCCGCTTCGACGCTGATCGCGCAGAGTCGATTCCCGGGTCGACAGCTCGCTTCGACCGGACGACCGGAGCCCTGTGGACGGATGCGCCGGTGCCCCGGGCGCGTTGGCTCCGGGAGCAACTGGCCCGGGTTCCTGTGTCGTTCGCTCCGCCGGGCGGTGTGAACGTGCTGGTCTCCCCGGGGTCCGGGTTGTGCTCAGCCGGCTGGGTCGGGGTGGTGGTTCCGAAGGCCTTGTTGCCGTGCAGCCTGGCACGCGACGGCGACGGCGACGGCAGGGGCGGGGGCCGTGGTGTGAGCGGATCGGTTGAATTCAGCGCAGCACGGGCTCAAGGTCCGGACTTTTCATGGTGTTGGCGCCGGAGATGCCCACTGGGATCGGCAGCCGTTGCGGTCGCCGACCGCATGGATCTTCGGTCCGAGCTTGCCGCGATCGGTCGGATCGGGGCGGTCGGCGGCCCCCAAGACCGCACGGTTCGGGGCGGTCGGCGCCCCCCAGGACCGCACGGATGCTGGCCGAGTCGATCGCGCAGCGCAACCGGTCCAGCTGTCCGTCTGCGCCACGCAGGCCGAGCACCACGCGGTGCAGCTCGGCCCGCCCCCGGGCGGGACCAGGCCGTGAAGCGCCGATGCACCGTCTGCCGGGAGGTGCCGAAGACCGGTGGGAACTGCCGCCAGGTGCACTCTGTCTCAGCAACGTGAATGACCGCCGCGGCTGCTGACCGATCGTCGGCACTCTGTCGACCCCGCCCCGGGGTTGCGCCGGAGGCGTGTTCGCAACGTTACTGAACGATCTCCCGCGGGACGGGTGTGGCCTGGTGGTAGTACATCTGCCACGTTGTGGCCGCCCCCTGCTTGCGCCAGAGCGAACTCCGCCGTGCCCGGTCTCCATCCAGCGTGGTCTCGTAGGTGAGGTGCACCAGCCCGGGTGCCAGCAGGACACCGGTGATCTTTGAGGGCTCGTAGCACGGACCGCGTTCTGTCGCTCCGTCCAGCTCGGGCAGCGCGGCAAGCATCTCGTCATAGGTCCACCGCCGCCCCGAAGCGCCGACCTCCACGAAGTCCGGGTCCAGTAGCTGCAGGGCAAGCGAGCGTGACTTGCGCACGCTGGGGTCCATGAGGCGCAGCTCGCCTGCGATCGCTTCGCGTACCTCATCCATCTCTCGGCTCATGCAGGCATTTTGGCCCGGGTGGCCAGGCCCATCGCAACCGAAATTCCAGGCGCAGAGCGCAGCCCGGCTTCCGGGCCGGCTGGCCGCCACTCATCGGGACGACCCCTTAGCGACCGTCGAGCCAGCGGCGTGCCGCCAGGCTCAGGGGCGGCTCGTCCGGCTCGTCCATCGTTCCCTCCGCCACCGCCTCGGCCCATCGTCGTAGGACCCGCGAACGGTGCGGCGCTGTCAGTACGGAGGTGCTGATGTCGTGCTCCCACGTCGTCGCGAAGCACAGGACGTTCCCGTCGAGCGAGAGCATGCGGAACTCGGGGCGGCAGGGTGCGCTGCCGAGCGGGCCGGCGGCGCCCTCGCCCATGATGTCCCACTCGCTCTGCAACTCGACGCAGAACCACTGGGAGGGGCCGTTCTCCTCGGGCCGGAGCGCGAGCAGGAACCGGCGGTCGGTCTCGGAGAAGAGCCCTCCCTCGACCGAGAGCCGGTACCAGTCGGCGTTGGCTTTTTCGAGCAGCTGCGGTTCGAGAACGTCGAGCATGGCCTCGACACGCCCTTCCTCCGGAGGGCAGCTCGCCGCCTGGCCGGTGACGATGGGCGGAATGAGTCCGTCGGGCTCGGTCCACCCCTCCACGATTCGCAGGCCCGCCGCGGTGAGAGACTTCATGATCTCTATCATGCCGTCCCCGCGGACCTGCGAACATGTGGTCCGCCTCGGTCATGGGCAACGGGGGCGACGCCCTCTCCGCCCGTCTCTCCGGCTTCCAGGCCCGCTGCTGCCTCATGACTCGGACGGGTGTGCTGAAAGAACCCGGCATGACGTACCGATTCACTGCCCGAGCCCGTCGGAACCGAGATCGCTTGACGGTTGCTTCTCGCACTCGGCCCTGACTCACTGGACGCTGTCAGCACGTCCGGTTCCGGGAAGTCCGCGCCCGGTCACCGGTCCGCCCGGCCCCGCACCGACGAGCCCACGTCCGGTGGTGCGGGCGAGAGCCTGGCCGGCTCACGCCGTCGTTTCAGTTCGATGACGAGGCGGGACCGGCTGGGTGAGGGGCCGTACGTTGTATCGGCATGAGACCACGAATCGCCGTGATCGGCAGCGGCCCCGCCGGCCTTGCCTTCGCCCGCGTCCTGCACCGTCATGGCCACCCCGTCACCGTCCTCGAACGCGATCCCGCCCGCGACGCCCGTCCCGCGGGCGGCACGCTGGACCTGCACGAGGGGCTGGGCCAACTGGCGCTGGAGAAGGCGGGGGTGCTGGCGGATTTCCAGGCGCTGTCCCGTCCCGAGGGGCAGGCCATGCGCATCCTGGACACGGACGGGACCGTCCTCCGCGACTGGCAACCTCGTCCCGGTGACCGGGCCAATCCCGAGATCGACCGCGGGCAACTCCGTGACCTGTTGCTCGGGCCTCTGGACGTTCAGTGGGGGCGGCGCGTGACGGAGGTGGTGCCGGAGAGCCGGGATGGCGTGCTGGTCCGTTCCGCGGACGGGCGACAGGAGACGTTCGACCTCGTGATCGGCGCGGACGGTGCCTGGTCCCGGGTCCGCCCGGCGGTCTCGCCCGTGACGCCGCAGTACACCGGCGTCACCTTGGTCGAGACCTCTCTGGACGACGTCGACACCCGCCACCCCGACCTCGCCCGGCTGGTCGGTGACGGTTCCGTGTGTGTGTACGGCGTGAACCGCTCGCTCGTCGCGCAGCGCAACAGCGGTGGCCACGTCAAGGTGTACGCCCAGTTCCGCGTGCCGCTCGACTGGCACCCGGGCCCGGACGCGGACCGGCACATGGGCGTGGACCAGCGCGAGGGCCTGGGCCTGGACGACGTCGAGGCCGCGCGAGCAAGCCTGCTCGCACTGTTCGACGGCTGGGCCGCTCCCGTCCTCGACCTCCTGCGCCATGGCACGGTTTTTGTCCACCGCCCCCTTTACACCCTTCCGGTGTCCCACACCTGGGCCCACGTCCCCGGGGTGACGCTACTGGGCGACGCCGCCCACCTGATGCCCCCGTTGGGGGCGGGCGCGAACCTCGCGATGCTGGAAGGCGCCGAACTCGCCGAGTCCATCGCCGCCGCCCCCGGCTCCGGAGATCTGGACGAGGCCGTCCGCGCCTTCGAGGAACAGATGTGGGCACGGGCCGGCAGCTGGGCGAACATCACGGTGGCTGGTCTGGAACGCCTCGTGAGCCCGGACCCCTCCCAAGCCCTCGCTCTCTTCGACGAGGTGCAGCCCTCCTCCTGACTGGCGAGCGCGGGAGACATCACTCCGTCGGCCTCGGCGCACCGCTCGCGCCCGGAGCTTCCCGACGTCGCTGCCGCCCGTCCCGACTTCGCCGGCACAGGTCAGTCACGGTGTTCTGCGACAGTGAACCTTGACTGATTGCCGCTGAAGTCTGACCGCCTGGAGGCGCTCTACCGGCGGGCCGCCGAGATCAGTCCGCCGGGCCGCTCCTCGCGCTGCGCAGGGGTGCCGATCGGGCGGCCGTAGGCGGCCGCGCGCTCGCGCAGGGTGTGGCTGTCTGCCTCCCAGCCGTGCCCGGCCAGCCAGCCCACCGGGTCGTCGGGCATCTCCGAGACCCACATGGACGCCGCCGATCCCGGCTCGGCTTCCGCGCCGAAGCGCTCGATCACGCCGCGCGAGCCCAATGTCAGACCCATCCGACTGCCTGCCGCCGACTGCGCGCTGATCCGGGCCAGCAGCAGCTCCACCGCGTCCTGGGGCAGATAGATCAGTAGTCCTTCGGCGATCCACGCGGTCGGCAGCGCCGGGTCGTGCCCTGCGGCGGCCAGCGCGCCTGGCCAGTCCTCACGCAGATCCACCGCGACGGTGATCCGCTCGCAGCGTGCGACGGCCCGCTCCTGGCGCAGCACCGAAGCCTTGAAGTCCAGTGGCGCGGCGGTGTCGACCTCGAACAGCCGGGTGCCCTCGGGCCAGTCCATCCGGAAGGCCCGGCTGTCCATGCCTGCGCCGAGCAGCACGACCTGCCGGACCCCGGACGCGGAGGCCCGTTGCAACAGGTCGTCGAGGAACTTCGTCCTGATGACGATGGAGAGCGACACGGCCAGCCGGCGGCGACGCGCGGTCTCGTCGTCGGGCAGCGGCGGCGAGGAGGGCCACAGGCCGCCCGCGGTGGCGAAGGCCTGTGCCAGCGGGTCGCGGAACAGCGCGTTCTCCCGCTCGGTCTCCAGCGCCCGCACCCGGGCCACCCCCACCGCCGTGGCCCACACTCCCGACGGCTGCACCCGCTCCCGCTCATCAGCCACCGCGCCAGCCTAGGTGATCGATTCCAAGAGGGAGCGATGAGTGGAGCCAGTGATCTGGGCTCCGCGGGTGTTCGTCAGCAGCCTGCCGTGCTCGATGTCGATGCCCGCGTAGAGGAACGTCGCGGGGGTCCGCTCGGAGAAGAAATCGAGAGTGTCGGCGACTTCGGCGCCGTGCTGGGTGGTGAGCGAGATGTTGTGGAGTTCGTCGAACAGGATCGGGCCGGTGCGGGCGTCGGTGCAGAGACCGACGACGGACTCGATGAGGTCGGTGATGTTCATGCGGGCCCTCACCGGCAGCCCGGGGAAGCGGGCGAACCCGGCCGCGATCATGCGGGGTGCCGCGGCGGGCGGGCGGGACGGTGATGTGGATGACCGGCTTGCGGTCGGTGGCGGTGGGGTGGCGGGCCCGGTCCAGCAGCTCGTGAGAAACCGCGCCCCGGGCCGACTTCACCACAAGGCGCTGGCGCACGGGATTGCCAGACGATCGGTTCCGATATATCGTTGACGCATCGCGACAGATCAACGATAGAAGGAGTAGAGCGATGCGTTCACATGGACACGAGCAAGAGTTCGGGCATGGACACGGCCCCGGGCACTGCGGGCCCGGTCATCCGGGACGTGGTGACTTCGAGGGGCGGCGGGCGGCCTTCGGGCAGTTCGGGCCGCCGTTCGGAGGTGGGCCCTTCGGGGGCGGGCGTGGCCGGGGTGGCGGTCGGGGGAGGGCGCGGCGTGGTGACGTACGCGCTTCGATCCTGGCGCTGCTGAAGGATCGGCCGATGCACGGGTACGAGATGATCCAGGAGATCGGCGAGCGCAGTGGCGGGGCCTGGCGGCCCAGTCCGGGTTCGGTCTACCCGACCCTTCAGCTGCTGGAGGACGAGGGGCTGATCGTCAGCGCGAGCGAGGGCGGCAAGAAGCTGTTCACGCTCACCGACGCCGGCCGCACCGAGGCGGAGTCGGGGCCCGAGGCGCCCTGGGAGGAAGCCGGGCGCGGTGTCGACTGGGAGAGCGTAAACGAGATCCGGCAGGCCGGATTCGGTCTGATGGAGGCGTTCGGGCAGGTCTGGAAGACCGGCTCGGCCGATCAGCGGCAGAAGGCTCTCACCGTCATCAACGACGCCCGTAAGAAGCTGTATCTGATCCTTGCCGACGAGCACTGAACCCCGTGAGGTGCGGTGCCCGTGGGGGTGGTGACAAGGGCCTCGCGGCCGAGCCGCGAGGCCCTTCCCGTCCGCCGGGTGTGTCAGGCGGCGATGAGCCCGCCCAGCTTGCGCAGTGACTCGACGAGCGCGGCCGTCGCCGAGTCCTTGAGCTTTCCGGCCATCAGGGAGACCGCGGCGCCGGTGAACTCCCCGTCGATGCGGAGCGTCGTCGCGTCCCCGTCGGGGGTCAGTGAGTAGCGCATGGCCAGGTTGACGCCCATCGGGCCCTTGCCCTTGGTGGTCAGCAGGCGTGCGGTCTCCAGCTCTGCCACCGTCCAGGTCACCTCGGCCGGGAAGCCCATGAGCTTCATGTTCTCCTCGTACGTGGCGGCGAGTTCGAGTGTCGCCGGACCGCCCTTGGGGAAGCTGGTGTGGGTGGCGTTCCACTGACCGTACGCGGTGAAGTCCGTCAGCTGGGCCCACACCTTCTCGGCCGGTGCTTCGATGCGCGCCTCTGCACTGACTTCGGCCATGCGACCACCCCTTCTCGGCGGGTTACGGTGTCGCGGAACGTAGCCGCAGCGGCCGGAACATTCAATACTGATGAACCGTCAGATCTATCTGGCCGGTTCCTTCCGCTCCCGTGCGCCAGATCAGGGCGGCGTCGAACCGGTCGAGAGCACGGGGGTGCGGACCGTCGTCGTGGCAGTGGAACGCGGCCCAGAAGAGGTCCGCGCGCAGCGCGTCGGCCGGGGCGTGGACCCGGTACACGTACTCCCGCCCGTCGAGTGCCGGCAGGGCGACCAACCAGGACACGTCCGTGGGCTCCCTTCCGGCTGTCGCGTGGGGTATGGCCTGTGGGACGTACGGAGACGGCTTCCGGTTGCCGGGGGAGCGCGTGGCAAGGCGGCGCGCGCCCTTTTCTCCGATCGGATCCAGAAATGGCGAGATCTCATCCGCAAGGAGGAGAATCCGTTCGAGTGTGCCCAACTTGCGTGGGATGCCTGGATGGGCCCCTCCGGGGATGTATTCGCGCCGCAGGGCTGATGGGGTGAGAGGTGTGCAGAACCGGACGCCGCGGATTCCCCAACAGCCCGTACCGAACCGCGCCGAGCTCGACGCCAGACTCACCGTGGAGCTGGCCGCCGTGGTGACGGGCGCCCGCAGGCGTGCGCTGCGCGACGGTGACCGGCAGATCGACACTGCGCATCTGCTGCACTCCCTCATCGAATCGGACCCCGCGGTGCGGGCTGCCTTCGAGGGCGGACCCCAGCTCGCCAGGGTGCTCGGCTACCTCGTCCAGCGCAGTATCGGATACGGGCTCCGCTGGCAGGGCTCGGTCGAGGATTCCGGCGCCGTTCCGGTTCTCCAGGACCCGGGTTCCGTCATGCGGGACATCGGGGTGGAGGGCTGGTCGCCCTCGGCTGCTTCGGCGATGGCCGGGGCGCTCGAACGGGCGGAGTCACGCGGCGAAGTACGGGCCGGCGGGCTCGATCTGCTCGCGGCCCTGGCCACCGACCACGAGTGCCGGGCCGTCGAGGTACTGGTACGGGGCGGGGTCGACGCGGACCGGCTCGCCGCCCGGGTCGCGGATGCTGCCGGGCAGGGCGTGCCGGAGTGCGGAGGCTGACCCTCCGGGCCAGGGAGTTCGGTGGCGGCGGCCGGTGTGGAGCCGTGTATTCAGAGGTGGGCATGTCAGGGGTCACCGGGGTGACGCTCCTGACCGCAGCTGTCATGATGGGCCGATGCACGCGTCTCAGGGGAGAAGCGCCGGCCTGGGACCAGCCCTGGCATCGGCGTTCGCATTCGGTGGTTCAGGGGTGGCGGCCAAGCCGCTGATCGAGGCGGGGCTCGATCCGCTCCATGTGGTGTGGCTGCGCGTGGCGGGTGCGGCCCTGGTCATGCTGCCGGTGGCCTGGCGCCACCGGGACCTGGTGCGCAGCCGGCCGGTCCTGCTGCTCGGCTTCGGGCTGCTCGCCGTCGCGGGTGTGCAGGCCTTCTACTTCGCCGCGATCTCCCGGATCCCCGTCGGGGTCGCGCTTCTCGTCGAGTATCTGGCGCCCGCACTCGTACTCGGCTGGGTCCGGTTCGTCCAGCACAGGCCGGTCACCCGGCGGGCCGCAGTCGGTGTGGTGCTCGCTGTGGGCGGACTGGCGTGCGTGGTCGAGGTCTGGTCGGGGCTGAGCTTCGACGTGGTCGGACTGCTGCTGGCGCTCGGTGCCGCCTGTTGCCAGGTCGGCTACTTCGTTCTCTCGGACCAGGGGAGTGCGGACGGAGCGGAGGGCGTCGAACCGCCGCATCCGGTCGGTGTGATCGCCTACGGGCTGCTGATCGGCGCGGCCATCCTCACCGTGGTCGCGCAGCCCTGGGGCATGGACTGGTCGCTGCTGGGCGGCACGGCGGGCATGGACGGCACGGATGTTCCGGCCTGGCTGCTGCTCGTCTGGATCGTGCTGCTCGCGACCGTGATCGCGTACATCACCGGGGTGATCTCGGTGCGGCTGCTCTCTCCCGCGGTGGCGGGCGTCGTCGCCTGCCTTGAGGCGGTCATCGCCACGGTGCTCGCCTGGGTGATGCTCGGCGAGCACCTGTCGGCGCCCCAGCTCATCGGTGGTGCCATGGTGCTGACCGGCGCCTTCATCGCTCAGTCCTCGACGCCGCGGACACCCTCGGGGCCCGTCGCGTCGGGATCGGGCGCGGGGGCTGCCGAAGGGCCGGGCGGTGGCCGGGCCGCCGCCGAGGGGGAACTGTCCGCCGGTCGTGCCGCGATGTGATGTGGCGTGGGCCTTCGCCTGTGCGGCATGTGCTGATCGGTGTGTGCCGGCTCCTGGTTGTGGCCTTTTTCGAGCGGGGCTCTTCGGGTGGGAGGCGCTCGGCTGCGTGGTGGCCGAAGGCGGGTGCGTTGCCGTCGCTACGCGGCCGGCTTCCGGCGGAAGGCCGTGAAGTCGGTGTCCGGCCGGTGGCCGATGATCCTTCCGTCCTCGATCCCGTCGACCGCGGTCGCGGTGCAGGACGCGTAGCGACCGGCCGGGCCCCTTGATTCGTCAAGGAGGTGCGGTGCGGGGATGGCCTCCGGCCGGCAGGCACCGCAGCCCCTCACTCCGGGCGGGGAGGCATGTGCGCGTGAGCCGAGCCGCGTCATGCCGGCTCTGCCGCGCGCCGTCGGTGCCGACACCGTGCGAGAGGCCGAGCTCCCGCTCGCCCGGTACACGCCCCGATACACCTGTCCGAGGCGTTGGAGCCTGCGATGCGGATGAGCGAACTCGCCGCCGCCCGCGACATCTCCCTCAGCGGCATGGCCCGCTTCGTCACCCGCCCGGAGAAGCGCGGCTGGGTCGGGCGCACCAAGTGCGCCCAGGACGGGCGGGGGTGGAACGCCGCCCTGACCGGCGCCGGCCTCGCCCGTCTCGAAAGGCCCGGCCGGCGTTTCCGGTCGGTGTGCGGCGGCACTTCTTCGACCACTTCGACGGCCGGAACCTCGCCGGGCTCACCGGCGCGCTCCGGCACGTCTCGACCTCACAGGTCGGCCCCGCCGGATTCCGGGCCGGGCCGGCCCGCGCTGTCCCGCCGGCCGTGGTGCGTCACAGCTCGGTGATGTAGCCCGGCACCCCGATGGCGGGGTCGAGGTCGTCCGAGGGAAGCGGCGCCGCGTAGCCGTGGGCGAGCGGGACGACGCCTGCCCAGTGGGGGAGCGTGAGGTCGCGGGGTTCGTCGTTGGGGCCGCCCGTACGGATCTTGGCGGACACCTCCCGCAGGTCCAGCCGGATCACCGCGGTCGCGGCCAGCTCCTTCTCGTCGGCGGGCCGGGAATCGGCGGAACGGCCCGGCACCACGTGGTCGACGATGGCGTCGAGGGCGGTCCGCCGCTCCTCGGGGTCGGTGACCGTGTGCGCGACGCCATGGACCACCACGGAGCGGTAGTTGATCGAGTGGTGGAAGGCGGAACGGGCCAGCACCAGCCCGTCGACATGCGTCACCGTGAGGCACACGGGCAGACCGGGATCGGTGCGACCCGCCTCGCGCAGCGGCCGGGAGCCCGTCGAGCCGTGCACGTAGAGCCGGTCGCCGATCCGGCCGAAGAGCGTCGGCAGCACGACAGGTGCGCCGTCACGGACGAAGCCGAGGTGGCAGAGGTACGCCTCGTCCAGTATCGAGTGGACCACCTCCCGGTCGTAGGACGCCCGTTCGCGGGAACGGGTCGGGACGGTGCGCCCGGTCGGCTCGTAGCCGGCTGCGGTGTCCGGGGGTGTGGGCTGCGGCGATGAGGTGTCCGACATTGCATACTCCATTGCACTAGTGCATAATCCAGTTTGTGCTAGGAGAGTATCGGATTGTCGGGCGGCGCGCATCGGAGATTGCCGCCAGCGTGGAGCGCGGGGTGGGCTCGGGTGAGCTCGAACCGGGCCAAGTGCTGCCTCCGATGCGGGAGTTGGCGGATCAGCTGGGGGTGAATCCGAATACGGTCGCGGCTGCCTACCGCACGCTCCGCGAGCGCGGGGTGATCGAGACGGCCGGGCGCCGGGGCAGCAGAGTGCGGCCGCGCCCCGCGAGCACGGCGCGTGGTTCGCTCCGGGTCGAGGCGCCGGCGGGCGTGCGGGATCTGGGCGCGGGCAACCCCGACCCGGTGCTCCTGCCCGCCCTCGGGGACGTCTTCGCGGCGGTCGCCGCGGAGTACGAGCGGCAGCCCGGGATGTACGGACAGGCGCCGGTGGACCCGGAGTTCGCCGCGCTCGCCCGCGCCGCACTGGACGCCGACGGGGTGCCGGCCGGGCCCGTGGTCGCGACCTCCGGATCGCTGGACGCGATCGAGCGGATCCTCGTCGCGCACCTCAGACCCGGTGACGCGGTGGCCGTCGAGGACCCCGGCTGGGGCAGCATGCTGGATCTCGTACCGGCGCTGGGGCTGCGCCCGGTGCCCGTCGCGGTCGACGACGAGGGGCCGGTGCCCGATGCCGTCGAGAAGGCGCTGAACGCCGGTGCCCGCGCGCTCGTGGTCACCGACCGCGCGCAGAATCCGACCGGCGCGGCGATCGGTGCCGGACGCGCCTTCGAACTGCGCGGAGTCCTCGACGGACACCGCGGTGTCCTCCTGATCGAGGACGACCACGGACACGGCATCGTCGATCTGCCGCTCCATCCGCTGGCGGGCGCCACCGACCGCTGGGCCTTCGTCCGTTCCGTCGCCAAGGCGTACGGGCCGGACCTGCGGGTCGCCCTGCTGACCGGTGATCCGGTCACGGTCGACCGGGTGGCGGGGCGGCAGCGGCTGGGCCCCGGCTGGGTCAGCAGGCTCCTGCAACGGGCCATGGTGCACCTGTGGACCTCGGGCGCCGTGGATCCGGGAGAGGTGGCGAGGGCGTACGCGAAGCGGCGGGACGGCCTCGTGCGGGCGCTGGCGGAGCGGGGCGTGGCGGCCCACGGACGCAGCGGGATGAATGTGTGGGTGCCGGTCGGGGACGAGACCGGCGCCGTGGCGAGGTTGCTGCACGCCGGCTGGGCCGTGGCGCCCGGGGCGCGGTTCCGGATGGCCGCGCCCCAGGGAATCCGGCTGACCGTCTCGTCGCTCGCCGAGGACGAGATCGAGCCGCTGGCGGATGCGGTGGCGGCAGCGGCGGGGCCGGTGAAGCCGCTGACGTACGGGTGATCGTCGGGTCTCGGCCCCGGCGTTTCTCGGTCCGGTCTCGCCCCCCGTACCTGTCCCGGCCCCGGCTCAGTCGCTGGTTGCCCCGCTGCCCGTCGCCCGGACGCCCTTGGCCCTGCTCTGGGTGAGGGCGGCGCCCGCCAGGACCACGAGGGCCCCCACCGGGGTGTTCCAGCTCAGCTGCTCGCCGAGCACGGCCACTCCGGCGGCGGTGGCGATGACCGGGATGAAGTACGTGACCATCTGCGCGGTCGTCGGCCCGACCTCCGCCACCAGGCCGTACTGCAACAGGACCGCGAGGCCGGTGCCGAGCGCCCCGAGGGCGACCACGGCCAGGGTCGGGAGCAGCGGGAAGCCATCGGGGGCCGAGGTGAACAGCGGGGTCACCAGGGCGATCTGCGCCGTGCCCAGGAACAGCTGGCTGCCGGTGAGCGCCAGCGTCGACGAACCGCTGCCCGCCAGCGTCCTGCGGACGTAGATCCAGCCGATCGGATAGCTGAGGGAGGCGAGCAGGGCCATCGCCGTGCCGCCGAAGTCCAGCCCGGAGAACCCCTGCCAGGCGCCGAGCACGGTCAGTACGCCGAGAAAGCCGAGCCCGAGTCCGGCGACCCGGCGACGGGTCGGCCGGTCCTCAAAGAGCGCTACGAGCGACAGCGCCATGCCCCACAGGGGCGACGTCGCGTTGCAGATGCCGGCCAGCGTCGAGGGAATCGTCAGCTCGGCGTAGGCGAAGAGCGAGAACGGAAGCGCGTTCAGGAAGAACGCGGCGACGGCCAGGTGCCCCCAGGTGCGGACGCCACGGGGCAGCCGCTCACGGCGTACCACCATCGCGACTGCCAGCACCGCCGTACCCGACAGCAGACGGCCCAGGGTGACCTGGAACGGGACGTACCCCTCGGTGCCGACCTTGATCAGGAGGAAGCTGAAGCCCCAGATGAGTGAGAGCGCCCCGAACCGGATCCGCCAGTCCGGCGCGCGGCGGGCGGCGGCCCCCGGAGCCGCGACCGCCGGGGTGTCCGTGGTGGAGCCCTCGCTCGCCGGCAGGGCACCCGAGGCGGGTGCGACGGGAGAGATGGCCTTCGGTGTGGCAGTGGCGCTCATGAGGTCAACGATGACGAAGCGGATCGCGTAGAACAAGCGAGACTCTGTGTGAAGGTCTGCGTAGCATTGCTTACATGTTGAATCTGGAGCGCCTGCGCACCCTGGACGCACTGGCCCGGCACGGCTCCGTGCGCAGCGCCGCCGAGGGGCTGCACGTGACCACCTCGGCGGTCTCCCAGCAGATGGCGAAGCTGGAGCGGGAAGTGGGGCAGCAGCTCCTGGCCAAGAACGGGCGCGGGGTCCGGCTCACCGACGCCGGCCGGCTGCTCGCCGACCACGCGGCCCGGATCCTGTCCCAGGTCGAGCTGGCCCAGTCCGACATCGAGGCCCAGCGCGGTGAGGCGGTGGGCGAGATCCGGCTCTCCGCCTTTCCGACCGCCGCGCGCGGGCTCTTCCCCGCGGTGCTCCTCGCGCTGCGCGGGGACCACCCCGAACTGCGCGTACGTACCCGGGAACTGGAGCCCGAGGACGGAATCCGTGCGGTGATCAGGGGCGACATCGACCTCGCGGTGGTGCTGGACTGGAGCAACAAGCGGCTGCCCGTGCCCGCAGGCCTTGCCAAGGCCGAACTCCTGGACGACGCACCGGACATCGCGATGCCGGCCGGCCACCGGCTCGCCGACCGGGACGAGGTGGACCTGGAGGACTTCGCGGACGACGACTGGGTGTCCTGGCCCGAGGGCGAGTTCTGCTACGACTGGCTCATGTTCACCCTCCGCTCGAAGGGCATCGAACCGCGCATCGCGCATCTGGCGGGCGAGCACCACACCCAACTCGCCCTGATCGCTGCGGGGATGGGGGTCTGTGTGGCGCCGCGGCTGGGTCGCGGACCGGTACCGGACGGGGTGCGGCTCGTGCCCGTACGGCAGAGGATGCGGCGTCACGTCCACGCCGTCTGGCGTACCGACGCGGACCGGCGCCCTTCGATCAGGGCGGCGGTGACGGCTCTGCGCACGGCAGGGCGGGAGCTGGCCGCACCGTAGGCAAGGATTCTCAGGTGATGGGCGGGGCCGCGAGTTTCCGGAAGTCCCAGGAGGCGATGGCCTGCGGTGTCAGCCGCAGCCAGGCGTGCCGGCCGTCGTGCGGCATGGTGTCCATCCCGAAGTATTTCGCCGCGAACAGACTTTCCGGTACGGCGAGTTCGGGGCAGGAATCGCCGGTGCGCGGTGCCTCGCCGACGGGGACGGCCTCGCCGGATAGTTCGATGCCGCGCAGATCCGCGTACTCCACCCCGTCGTCCACCACCACCGCGATCCTCGGGTCGTGGCGCAGCTGGGACCAGCGCAGGCTGCGGGTGATCGAGTACAGCCAGAGCGACGTGCCGTCCCAGGTGAACCAGAGGGCGCCGACATGCGGGTGGCCGTCCTCGGCCACAGTGGCCACGCGGCAGGTGCGCTGTTCGGTGAGATAGGTGTCGCGTTCGGCGTCCGTCATCATGATCCGACGGCCCCGTCGCTGTATGGCGGCCATGAGGGCGCCTCCTCCCATTGTCTGACTGTGTGTCAGAGATCATGGGGCCTCTTCCCTCATCACGCAATGGCGGTTAACCTCGCGCGCCCGGTCCGCCGCAGAAAGGGTCAGCCGTGCCGTCGAAGAATCAGCTCGTCGAGCAGCTCGATCCGGCCACCACCGTGCTTCTGACGGTCGAATGCCAGCAGGGGGTCGTGGGCCCGGGGAGCGCGCTGCCCGAACTGGCCGACGCGGCCCGGTCCTCCGGTGCCCTGCACCGGGTCGCCCGGCTGGTCGCGGCCGCGCACGAGGCCGGGGTCCAGGTGCTGCACGCGGTGGCCGAACGCCGCCCCGACGGGCGGGGAGCCAACAGCAACGCCCGGCTCTTCCGGGCCGCCGGCCGGCTGCCCGTGCAGCAGCACTGCGGCACCACGGCGGTACGGATCGCCGCGCCGATCGAAGTGGCCGACGAGGACCTCGTCGTACGCAGGCTGCACGGCCTCTCGCCCATCGCCGGCACCGATGTGGACGCGCTGCTGCGCAACCTCGGCTGCCGGACCCTCGTCGTCACCGGGGTCTCGGCCAATGTGGCCATCCCCAACGCCGTGTTCGACGCGGTGAATCTGGGCTACACGGCCGTGGTGCCCTCCGATGCCATCGCGGGAGTGCCGGCCGACTACACCCCCGCGATGATCCGCAACACGCTCGCCCTCGTCGCCACCGTCACCACCACCGACGAGGTGCTGGGCTGCTGGCTGAGCCGCACCTCGCGCGGTGCGCGTTCCTGACGGAGGGGCCCCGTCCGCACCGGCTTCCGCCTTCGCCGGGGACGGTCGACCCGTCGCGGCGCGTTCGGCCGCGGTCAGGATCGCCTCGACGGCGGTGTCGTGGACCGCCTTCTGGCTCACCCGGGCCAGCTCGTCGGCGTGTGCGCGGGTGGTGGGGTGGTCGCCCTCCGGGAGCCGGGCGTAGACCCGGGTCCAGGCGGTGTCGTCCTTGGCCCGGCCCCCGGCGTCGAGCGAGCTGAGCGAGACGGCGTGGGCGCAGAGCCCGAGGGACGTGTCGATGAAGGGCCGGTAGAGGAGCACGGCCCGGTCCGGCGTCAGGCCCGGCCAGTCGGTGTGTCTCAACGCGCAGTTCCCGGTGTTCCCGGTCCGGGCGTGGATGCTCGTCAACGCCGGACTGACCACGCTCGTCGACATCATCGGCCTGACCCTGACCGACCGGCTCAACAAGCTCCTGACCGGCCTGGCCGTGTTCCTCGTACTGCTCCTCGTCGCCCACTGCCTGGTCCACCCCGGGCAGCAGCCGCCGAAGTCGTACACCGAGCCGCTCTGGAACGCCGACAGCAGCCCGGCCGCGATACCGGCGGCCGCCGCCATCGCCGCGTACTCCCACCTCGGCTTCACCGCCGTCAACGCATGCGTGATCATCTACTTCGCACGCAACCGCGGCACCGGTGGCGTCAAGGTGCTCGGCCACGTCGTCGCACCGGCACTCGGTGCCTGCGTGACGATCTGTCCGCTGACGCAGCTCAGTGCGACGGCCATCCTCATCGGAGGGTGCTGGCTCGTCCTCGGATTCGTCCATCTCCTCCGGCTCACCCGGGGGTTCCGGCGGCCGACCCCCGAACTGAGCATGAGCGACGGTCCGGCGGAGACGGCCGGGGACAGGCCGGAGCGGGTGGTGGAGACCTGACACCACCGGGGCGGTGCGATCAGGGTTCGAGCGTGATCGCACCGCCCGAGACCGTGATCGTCCTGGCGGGCAGCGGCTCGGTGGCGGGGCCGTGTTTCACGGCGCCCGTCGCCGCGTCGAACTTGCTGCCGTGACAGGGACAGTCGATGGTGCCGCCGGAGACGCGCGACACCACGCATCCCTGATGGGTGCACTTCGACGAGAACGCCTTGAACTCGCCGGCCTTCGGCTGTGTCACCACCACACCCCGGTCGGCGAAGACCTTGCCGCCGCCCTCGGGGATGTCGGCCGTCCGGGTCAGCGCGGCGCCGCTGCCGTCCGTTCCGCTGGCGGCCGGCTCGACCACATCCGAACCGTCCGAGTCCTTCTCGTTGCCGCAGGCGGTGAGTACGGCAGCCACCGAGGCGGCCCCGACCGCAGCGACAACGGCCCGCCGCCCCGGGCGGGCCTCGTGGTTCTGCGCTGTGCTCATACTGGCTTCCCTTCCATGTGTTCAAGGCTTCGGTGTTCACGACTTCGGTGTACGACCGGGGGTACGCGCGGCGGGGCCCCCGTGTTCAACGCCCAGGGACTTCTTGAGGAAGTCCCGCTCCAGCAGCAACAGGTTGCCGGCCGTCGACCGCGCGACCCGGTGACCGGCCCCGGACAGCGGCAGCACCGTGTGCGGCCGGCCCGCGGCCAGCAGCGCGGCGGAGAACCGCAGCATGTGGGCGACGGCCACGTTGTCATCGGCAAGTCCGTGCACCAGCATGAGCGGGCGGGTCAGCCCGGCCGCCTCCGAGAGCAGCGAGTTGCGCTCGTAGTTGTCCGGCAGTACATCCGGGTGGCCCAGGAAGCGCTCCTCCCAATGGGTGTCGTAGAGCCGCCGGTCGGCCGGCGCGGCACCGGCCACCGCGGCGTGGAAGACCTCCGGGTGCCGCAGCACGGCGGCAGCGGCGAGATACCCGCTGAAGGACCAGCCGCGCACGGCGACCCGGGAGGTGTCCAGCGCGGAACACCGCGCGGCAGCCGCGTGCAGCGCGTCGATCTGGTCGTCGAGGACGGCCGTCAGCCGGTCGCCGTGCACCGACTTCTCCCAGGCCTCACCACGTCCCGGAGTGCCCCGGCCGTCCGTGACCAGCACCGCGAAACCCTGCTCGGCGAACCACTGGGCGACCGCGACCCACCAGGAGCGCACCTTGAGGACGACCTGCATGCCGTGGCCGGCGTACGGGTTGAGCAGCACGGGCAGCGGACCGTCGCCCGGCCGGTGCCACGACGGCAGATACAGCAGGCTGCGCAGCTCCCGCTTCCCGAGGCTCAGCGCCGCGGGCCTCGGGACGACGAGCGGAGTCTCGGCGAGTACCGCGATCCGGCCCACCGGGGCTCCGTCCCGCAGCACGGTGACCGTCTGCCCCTCGGGGGTCCTGCTGTCCAGCACCACGGTGGGGCCGCCGACCGCGGCCGTGTGCACGCCGGGGGCCTCGCTGAGGCGCACGGGAACGGCGGTGCTCCCAACGGGTTCCGTCGCCGCGTACGACCAGACATGAACCTCGGTCGGCTCCTCGCTCGCGGTGAAGTACACCCGCTCGCCGCTGGATCCGACCACCTCGCGGACCTCCAGCCCCACGGGCGTCTCCAGGCCGTCGACCGCCAGCCCCTGGGTGTCGCCGCCCGGCCGCGCGGGAACGACGAGCGCGCCGGACGGGAGCCGCAACGGCGTCCCGGGCCGCAGCGCGACCCACGCCCGGTCGTGGGCACGGCTCAGGACGCTCGCCCCGCCCGTTGCGGGATCGACCGCGAGCACATACGCCGAACGCTGGTCACGCGTCTGTACGCAGACCAGTGGCCCGTGCCCGTCCCACGCCGCCGACACCACGTACTCGAACGACCGGTCCGTCCACACGCCCCCGGGATGGTCCACGTCCGCCTCGCGCGGCAGCCGGACCGCGAGCCGCTCCCCGGACACCCGCACCAGGTGCAGCGACACTTCCGCATTCGCCGTGCCCGCCGCCGGATACGCCATCTCGCGCGGCGGCCGCTCCGGATGGGCCGGATCGCTGATGTACCGGCGCCGCACCATCGAGGTGTCCACCCGCCCCACCAGCAGCGCATCGCTCCCCGGCGACCACCAGTGGCCGCGGGGGCGGCCGATCGACTCGGCCGACACATGGTCGGACAGCCCGTACGTCACCCGGTCGCCGTCCGGGGCGGCGAGCACCCGGTCGTCCGCCCCTTCCGCGGTGACGACCCGCAGCGCGCCGCCGGACACGTACGCGATCAGCGTGCCGTCCGGCGAGGGGCGGGGATCGACCACCGGACCGGCAGTCCGGATCCGGCGCGGAGGGCTCCCGTCCGTCCGCACCACCCAGAGCCCGCCGTCGAGCGCGAAGGCGGCGAGCCGCACCTGTGCGTCGGTCGCGTACGACACCACACCCGACGAGGTCTCGCCCGCCCGTTCGCGGCGGACCATTTCCTCCGGCGGCACCTGGCCGCCCGCCGCATCGCCGCACCCGGCCCCGAGCGGATCGGCGAGCAACCGCTCCGCACCGTCCTCGTACAGCCAGAGCCGGCTGACCGGATCCGTACCGGAGGCGGACCGCAGGAAGAGCACCCGTGCACCGTCCGGAGAGACGGTGAAGCCGCGGGGCACCCCGAGCGAGAACCGGTGGGTCCGCCCGAACTGCTCCGGGAACCGGTGGGTGTCGGTCGTCGTGTCATCGGTCGTGGCATCGCTGGTCGGAATCATGGCGACACCATGACAGGTGGTTGTTCCGGTGGCGGAGGAAGGGGCGGGGGACTGTCAGAGGCGTCTGCCACGCTGAGCGGTATGACACTGAGCAGTTTCAGCGACCTTGAGCAGGCCGTTCGCAGGAGTTGGGGCGCGGACACCACGACACCGGCACACCGGGCGCAGTGGACGCCGGACAATCCGGCGCGCGATCAGTGCGGGGTGACCGCGCTCGTGGTGCACGACCTCCTGGGCGGCGACCTGATCCGCGGCGAGGTCCATGTGGACGGCGAGCGGATGGACTACCACTGGTGGAACCGGCTGGGCCTGGGCGTCGAAGTCGATCTCACCCGCGAGCAGTTCCGCCCCGAGGAGATCGTCGTCGGCGGGGAGGTGATCGTACGGCCGCCCGAGATCGTGCGGCTGCGTGAGGAGTACGAGCTGCTGCGCGGCAGGGTTCTGGCGGAGCTGAGCCGGTAGCGGCCGGCGCACTGATCCGGTCCGGCGCCCGTGGACCGCCACGGGGGCCGGTGCGGATCCCTGGCCCGGGGCTCAGAGGGAGGGGGGGACGTGCGGGCGGAG